>JBGTKR010000191.1:0-1546 GCA_041744535.1 Pyrinomonadaceae bacterium | reverse complement strand
AGTTACGCAGTTGAATTTTATACTGTTGAAAATAAAGACTTTCTTAAATGCAGAAACACGCTACGCTCGTAAGTGTGCGATTGGTATAACACACTTACTACGTGCGTGTTTCTGCAAAATTTATTCTTTCAACTGCGTAACTTCTATAAACTTGTAAAACAAAATATTTTATAAAAAAAATTGAATTTTTTTTCACTTCCATCTCTCAAAAAAATCCCTTCCGATGCCGTAAATACCTCGTGAGAAATAATGATAGCGTTTAGTAAAAATTTCCTTAATTACAGGATAAATCCTTTTTATTCTGTTTTTGGGCAAATCTCTTCTGGTTTCAAGGTGGTTTATATGGTCTAATTTTTCGGCAATTTGGGTTTTTTTAAGTTCATCAAATACATCCGTTGAATTTTTCAGTAAATCTCTGGTTTTTAGGAATTTTATCGTTTCATTAGATCTGTCTATCTCCTTGTAGACATTTTTTATAGATTCGTTGAATCTGCTGCTTCGGTCTTCATATTTGCGGGAAATTTTTGAAAGAATATTTGTTGCGGTTTTTTTTCTTGTTCTCCAATCAATTCCAAGTTGCTGATTATCGTGCTGACGATACTGAAGAAGACATTTATCAACAAACGTAACTCTTGAATACAAAGAAGATATGGTCGCAATCCAACCGTCGTGAATTAAGTCGGGAATAGTTCGGTCAATCGGAATAAATAAAGTGCGAAGTTCGCTGCGAAAAGCCATAGCTGCTCCGGTAACTACATTGCGTTTGAGTAGAACATCCAAAAATCTACCGTTTTTTACAGATTTCCGCTCTTTTTTTGTAAAAGTAAAGTCCCATAAATTCATTTTAAGAGATTTTCCATTTTTATCAATTAAAAAGGCATCGGAGAAAACCAATCCGACATCGGAATCTGCCGAAAAAACATCTTCGATAACGGCAATTTTATCCGACAGCCAAACATCATCCTGATCGGAAAGATATATTATATCTCCGATGCAGCGGGCAATTGTGCGTTCAAAATTTTCGGTTGACCCTAAATTTCTCTTATTGATATGAAGATAAACGGGAAATGGCGAGGTGCGGCTAAATTCTTCAATGATATTTACGGTTTCGTCCGTCGAGCAATCATCCCCGATAACAAGTTCATCGGGTAGTCTGGTTTGTTTAAGGTAACTATCCAGTTGTTCTTGTAAAAATTCAGCACCGTTATAAGTGCAAAGTGCTATGGAAATTTTGCTCATAAAATAATATGTATAAATTAAAACTTCTTAAAAGTCGCTGCAGAAAGTTTTGAAGAATAACAGAGATAAGAGTATGTTTATAGTAAATTAATTACCCTTTAATTTATTTTTCATTTTTGTATATAATCCGCCGATACCTTGGTGTTTCAGAATCAAATAAGCATTTTTAAACCTTTGTTTACCAAATAAATCCGGTTTTATTTCCAAAAAATTGTGTGAAAATAATTTTTTGTCAGGGTCAATGCGAGAATCATACTGCTCAAAGAATTTGCGGGTCGCAAACTATTCTGCTTCATTCGCAAAAAAA
>JBGTKR010000190.1:0-3178 GCA_041744535.1 Pyrinomonadaceae bacterium | reverse complement strand
AGATGAAATAAGATCGGGCGAAAATTTAGGGGTTTTGTTTTGCCGAAATGAAAAACAAGCAAATTTAATTAGTAAAAAACTGCAAAGTGCGTATAAAATAAGTGCTGAAAAACCTGAAAAATTAGAATTGATCAAAACCGTCATTAAATAGAAAATAAAATATGAAATTTAAAATTGTATTAAATTTTTCAATGATATTATTAACGCTTTTTCTTGCTGTTTCCTGTTCAAAGATCGAAGCCAGAAAGGATTGTTCAACAAATGTCGGCATAGTTTTTGACATCGGCGGAAAAAATGACCGTTCATTTAATGCAGCGGCTTGGCAGGGCGTAAAACGTGCGGAAAAGGAATTGGGAATTTGTCTGTATGATGTCGAACCGGGAAATCCGACCTCGATTGAGCCGGCGATGCGTGCTTTTGCCGAAAAAGGATTCGATCTGATTATCGGAGTCGGTTTTGCACAAGGTCCTATTATGCAGAAGGTTGCCACCGATTATCCGAATATAAAATTTGCCATTGTTGACGGCGTGATCTTTGAAGCGGACGGTAAAACTCCGAAAAAAAATGTCGCATCCTTGGTTTTCCGCGAACACGAAGGTTCATATCTGGTCGGAATGATCGCGGCGGCAAAATCGAAAAGCGGAGTTTTAGGCTTTATCGGCGGAATGGATATTCCGTTAATTCATAGATTTGAAACGGGTTATGAAGAAGGTGCAAAATCCATTAATCCGAATGCAAAGGTTTTAACAAACTATGTAGGAGTAACGGATTCCGCTTGGAACAACCCCGGAAAAGGAAAGGAATTGGCAATTTCCCAAATCCGAAAAGGGGCGGATGTGATCTTTACGGCGGCGGGAAATTCGGGAATCGGAGCATTTGATGCCGTCGAACAAGCCGGAAAATACCCCGACGGGACGGCAAAAAGATACGTCATCGGAGTTGATTCAAATCAAAACAACGTGAAACCCGGATTCGTTTTGACATCAATGGTCAAGCGGGTTGATAATGCCGTATATGATGCTGTTAAAGAGGTAAAGAACGGGAAATTTGAAGGCGGATTTCACGTTTTCGGACTTGATAAAGACGGCGTGGCTTACGCTTTGGATCAATATAACAAAGGTTTAATTTCCAAACAAACGCTTGAAAAGGTTGAGGAAGCCAGAAAAAAAATTGTTGACGGTGAAATAAAAGTAACCGATGCGATGGCTCAATAAGGTTTAAATTAAAATCCATTTTAAATAAAAATTGAGGTGAAATCTTGTTACATAACTTGAATCTGAGTTCAATACTGTTAATTATTATCGGGCTGCTTTTAGTTGCATACGGCGGCTGGTCGCTTTACAGGTATAGAGATTATACATGGGCGGCAGGTATGATCTGTTTGGGAGTAGGTAACGCTCTGTTCGGTGTTACAAACGGTTTTTCCGATATGACACCGAAAGGACGGGTATTTATGAAAACCGGCGTTACATTGCTGCTTTTTGGAATCATAATTGCCGGTTATGTGCTTTCAAGAAGGATGTGAAAATTAGAAAAAGCCTGTTTTCTAATGCAATTTTTGTTTTTTTTGATAGTGTAAACACTTTTAATTTAATTCCGGTTTTAATGCTTAAACTTAGAGAAATTACTAAAACTTTCGGCGATGTTGCTGCCAATGACAATGTTTCGATTGATGTCAAAAAAGGCACGATTCACGCGATTGTCGGTGAGAACGGAGCGGGAAAATCTACGATTATGCGAATCGCTTACGGTTTTTACGGAGCGGATTCGGGTGAAATTTTTTATGACGGCAAAAAGGTCGAGATAAATAATCCGCATGATGCGATAGCATTAGGAATCGGGATGGTTCATCAGCATTTTATGTTGGTTGATACGATGACGGTTGCCGAAAATATTATTCTCGGTGCGGAAACGGGCAGCGTTGCAAATCTCGATCTGGAGAAAGCAAATGAGGACATTCTCGCTCTTTCAAACGAACTGCGGCTGGGTTTAAAACCCGATGCTTTGATCGAGGATTTATCGGTTGGACAACAGCAAAAGGTCGAGTTGTTAAAAGCACTTTATCGTGATGCGGAATTTCTAATTTTGGACGAACCGACGGCGGTTTTAACTCCGCAGGAAATTGATGATTTTTTCAACATCTTGCGGCGTATGAAATCGCAGGGGAAAACGATTGTCATAATTACACACAAACTCGATGAAGTTTTGGCAATTTCCGATGAAGTTACCGTGATGCGTGATGGAAAATCGGTTGGTAATGTGCAAACGGCGGAAACCTCACGCGAAGATTTGGCAAAAATGATCGTCGGGCGGGAAGTGCTTCTGCGGGTTGAAAAAACGGATGCCGCACCGACTACGGAAGTTTTGCAAATTGAAAATCTAAAAGTTACGGGAAAACACGGACAAGCATTAAACGGTGTTTCATTTACCGTTCGTGCGGGCGAGATCGTCGGAATTGCTGGAGTCGAAGGCAACGGGCAAACCGAAATAATCGAAGCAATTGCGGGTTTAATTCCGCCGGAAAATCAAAGCGGCGAAATCATTTTTGAAGGCAAACGAATAAATCACCTTTCAACCCGTAAACGCAAGGAGATCGGCATCGGACACATTCCTGAAGACCGCCACAAACGCGGACTTCTACTCAATTCCGACCTTTCCGAAAACTCGATTTTAGGCGTTCATTATCGTCCGCCCGCCGCAAGTTCCGTAGGAATTTTAGATAGTGCGGGAATTAAAAACCGAACGATGGAAATTATTAATGATTTTGATGTTCGTCCGGCAAATCCGAATTTAACTGCAAAATCCCTCTCCGGCGGAAATCAGCAAAAATTAATCATCGGCAGAGAATTTGAACTCAATCCGAAATTATTGCTTGTATCGCAGCCGACTCGCGGCGTTGACATCGGTGCAATCGAATTCATTCACCGCAAACTTATCGAAATGCGTGATTCGGGAACGGCGATTTTATTAGTTTCCGCCGAACTCGAAGAAGTTACGGCACTTTCCGACAGATTGTTAGTAATTCGTGAAGGAAAAATCGTCGGCGAAGTTGATCCGAAGGAAACTTCGGTTGAAAAAATCGGTCTGATGATGACGGGAAGTAAATAAAAATTGAAATATTAAACTATCTGTGCTAAATTTAACGCAAATTAGATGCTGATAAAATATTATGATTGAT
>JBGTKR010000189.1:0-9987 GCA_041744535.1 Pyrinomonadaceae bacterium | reverse complement strand
CGTAACGAGTGCGAATTGCTTTTTCAAACTCAGAAGCTCGGCATCCCGCAGATCGGTTTTGTCCCAAAATATTGCACCTGTCGTCGGATCGTAAAGCCTCTGAATTAATTTTATCAAACTCGATTTTCCACCGCCGCTTTCCCCGACGAGTGCGATCATCTGTCCCTTCGGAATTTCGAGCGAAATATTTTTCAAGACCCGTTTTGCTTCGTCCTGATAATTAAACGAAACATTTTGCAGGGAAATTTTTTCGTGCAGGGTTTCGAGCTTTACCGCGTTTTCTTTTTCCGCCATCGGACTCGATTCGTCCAGAACCTCCCAGACATCCTGTGCGGCGGCAAATGCCTGAGTTATTTCATTGTGCTGACGCGAAATTTTCCGCATCGGATCGTAACTTTTTAAGACGATGAATAAAAACGTAAAAAATTGCGGAGCATTCATCTGTCCGGCGTTTATGTCCCGCAAACCGAAATAAAAAAGAACGACGATGGCGATAATTCCAATAATTTCAATGATCGGCGGCGAAATTGCGGCGATCTTTCCCGCCCGTAAGTTTGCTTTGGCGATCAGTTCGGCAACGAATTTAAAACGGGTTTGTTCGCGTATTTCGGCTGTATATGCTTTGACGATTGCCTGATTTGCCAGTGATTCCTGTGCCGTATCGGTCAATTTTTGATTGCCTTTGAGCGAAACGTCAGCCAGACGGCGAAGCGTTTTGCTGAATTTTCCCGTCAAAAATGCAATGATCGGAGCGAGAATCAAAACGCCCAGCATCAAACGCCAGTTGTAATAAAATGCCGCCGCAAGAAATGCAATTAAAATAAAACTTTCACGCAAAACATCCCGCAGATTTCCCGAAACGGCTGATTCTATTGCCGCACAACTCGTTACCAAACGCGATACGAGAAAATTCGTCCGGTGTTTTTCAAAAAAAGAAGACGATTGTCCCAAAAGATGCGTGTAAAGTTCCTGCCGTAGTTCCAAAACTACGGATTGCCCGATCTTCGCCATCAGATAAGCCGAAAAATACGAGGCAATTCCTTTGCAGACCGTAAAAATTACTAAAAGAGCCGAGATCGTCAGCCACGCTTTAAACCAGGGTTTCGGCGGAATCAATTCCTGTAAATTAAAAAGCGTCCACGAATTCTCCGTCGTATTTTGCTGAAACTGATCGAGCAGCGGAGTCAGCAAAGCAAGAGTCGCCGTTTCAAACAGAGCCATCATAAGCATTGCAATTACGGCAAATATAAAAATGGTCGAATGCGGACGTAAATATTTTAAGAGTCGGCGAAAATCTTGCATTGTTAAAAGGAAAAGTGTAGTTTCTGAAAATATTTTGGTCAAACTCAGAAAAGCAACAAATGGAAAAATCCACGAAGGAACACAAAGATTTCACAAAGTAAAGAAAAGGTAAAAAAATAAAATAAAATTTCGTGTTTTCTTTGTTTGCTTCGTGGTTTGTATTTTCAAATCTCAAAAAAATAATTTAGAATTGCAACATTATAAGTCTTCCACGCATCATTTTAATTAAGACTTTCCACTGAATCGGAGAAAAAATATGATACACAAAAACGCACTTAAACTTGCCGGAATATTTTCCGTTATATTTTTAATAACTTTGAACGCTTTAGCACAGGTTGACGTGCCGCGAAAAACTCAGGTTGTTACATATCCTTTGGACGAGGAAGTAATGCTCAGATTCCGCGGGACGACCAGATTTCCCCGGATGAAGGGAGAAGCGAAAATCAAGAGAACCGAAAAGAACGGGACGGAAATTTCGCTTTCGGTTTCAAAAATGCCGCGTCCTTTTGAACTCGGTGCAGGTTATGCAACCTATGTTTTATGGGCGATTTCGCCGAACGGTCAGGTTGATAATCTGGGCGAGATAAAACGCCGCGGGTTTTTTGAATTTGATTCCTCAATGAAGGTTACGACAAGACTGCAAACTTTTGCTTTGATAGTTACGGCAGAACCTCATTTTCTGGTGAATCAGCCGAGTCGTGCCGTGATGCTTGAAAATTTGAGTCCATACACGCGAAGCGGACGCACCGTTCCGACGACGACGACGATTCAGTATTTCGGCAATTCCAGCGATTATTTTAACAATCCGCGAACACCGGAGATCGCCGACGATGATTATCGCAAAATGCCGATTGCTTTATTACAGGCTCAACAAGCTATTGCCTTGGCAAAATATGCCGGAGCGGAAAGAGATGCAAAGCAGGAGTTCGATCAGGCATTTGCTCTATATCAAAATGCCGAAAACGGCTGGAAGGCGGGACGCGATGAGGAATATGTTGATATTGCAGCACGCAAAGCAGTTAGTTCGGCGGTGCAGGCGGAATCGGTTGCCAATGTCAGACGGGAAGCCAGAGAAAAGAGAAACGACAGACTTCGCCAAGATGCCGAACTTAGAAAGGCGGAAGACAAGTTTGTTGACGTGCAGAACGAGATGGCGGAACTAAAAGACCGACTCGCCGGAGAAACCCGTGCCAGAGAACTCGCCGAACGCGATTCGTTGAATTTCTCGGCTCAGGTCAAGGATTTACAGGCGGAAGTCCGGCGTTTAAGAGATGAAAATCAAACATTGAACGTAAAACTTGCAAGAATCGAAACTCAGGAACAAGCTCTGCAAGCCGAAAGAGAAAGGGAAAGAAAACTCGAACGATTGCGGTCAAATACTTCCGTGGTTATGAAATCTTTGAGCCGATTCGGTTCGGTTTCCGAAAATGAACGGGGAATAGTTTTAACTTTACCCGAAAATTACTGGTCGGGAACTCGCGTCAGCAGTTTCGCCGATGCAAGCAATGATAAATTAACCGAACTCGGCAATGTGCTGGCAAACAACCCAGATTATATGATCTATGTCGAATCATACACCGACAATGAGGGAACACCGGAGGATTTGCAGATTTTGACAACCGAAAGGGCTCAGGCGGTTGCCGATAAATTCAGGTCTTTAGGCGTTAAACCGGAACGGCTCGAATCAAAAGGTTTCGGTGCGGCAATGCCGGTTGCTCCGAATACGACCCGTGCAAACCGTGCCAAAAATCGGCGGGTTCAGGTATTGCTCGTGCCGGATATTCAGTAGCATCTTTAAGATTTAAGATTTCAGATTCGGAGTCAAATCTCGTTCTTTTTAGTTGAATCTCAAAAATTACGAGATATTATTATTGGTTTTGATATTTTGGATGTGAATTCAGGGATTACAAAATCTTAAATCTGTTTTTTAATTTTTATAAATCTGAATTCTATCCGGCGGAAGTCCGACCATACATTCATCACCGATGTTTAATCCGACAAGCCTTAGAACCAAAGTTTTTAACATTAATCCGTTGGCATCCAGATAAATTTTAGTCGTTGCTCCCAAAAATCTGATGTCAACAATTTTTGCTTTGATGAGATTATCTTCCGGGAATGAAGCACCGAAGGAGATCGAAATATGTTCGGGGCGAATTGATAAATAAACATCCTGATTGCTTGTTTCCAATGTGTTTTTGCCGGTTTTTGCGGTTGATAAACGTTGTTCGCCGTCAATAGTTACAAATTCGGGAATTTCCTTTGAATTCGGGTTTACGCGGCGGGCGGGAAATATATTATTATCACCGAAGACATCCGCGACGGACTTTGAATTCGGATTGGAATAAACTTCTTCAGGCTTGCCGACCTGCTGAACTTCGCCTTCGTGCAGAACCGCCACGCGGTCGCAGACGTAAAGTATTTCCTCATAATCATTGGTCGCAAATAAAACTACAAGACCTTTTTCTTTTGTTTTTCTTTTCAGCTTTTCATAAGATTTAGACCGCTCCCGCCGATCCATCTGGCAAAAGGAATTATCAAGCAGTAAAACACCATTTACCTCCCGCAAAGCAAAGTCCAAGGCAAGCACCTGTCCTTCGCCCTGTGCAAGTTCGGAAGGTCTGCCGTCGGAGAAAACCTTTTTCCAGAATGATTCGTTTGAAAGGTCTGGAAAATTAAAGCCGCGTTCATCGCAAGGAATATCGGTAACATCGTCATCAAGCAGAAAAAGTTTTCCCTCGTTAGTCTTTTCCATACCGGCAATAACCCGTATCAGCACTGATTTACCGCTTCCGGTAGCTCCGAAGATTCCCAGAATCTCGCCGGCATTAACATCGAGCGAAATGTCCTTTAAAATCCAAGTGTTATCGTATTTTTTCGAGAAGTTTTTTATTCTAATAGACATTTTTTATGTGAAATTGAAACTTGTGTTAGATTAAAACGTGCAAATAAAAGTCTGTTTATGACATCTATTGATAGAAAGTATAAAATTAATAGATTGAAATGAACAAGGCAAAGTTATGAAAAAGGGAAAATATGATTGATAATAAAAAGAAAATAGTTTCAAAAGCCGTTCACGCGGGCGGTTGGCGGCTGGCAAGAAAGTTCGCCAAATCAGTTCCGGGAGTCAGCACGGTTTTGGCACTCGGCTTTGTCGGTTATGATATAAAACAGAAAGGATTTGTAAAAGGCTTGATAAATTCGGGGCTGGATGCAATTCCGGTGGTCGGAACGGTAAAAAACGTGGCGGAAATGGTAACTGGGGATTTTTTACCCGATAAAAGGTCAAAAATTGATAAAACAATCGAGGAAGCAAATCAACAAAATGCGTAAAAAATTAATTTATAAGCGAAGTGTAAATATTTGGAGTTTGAGTTTTTGTGTAATTTTCCTGACGATTTTTATTTTTGCAGCAACCGAAAGCAAGGCACAAACCCGAACTCCGACACCTGCTCCGACTATCCCTGAAATTGTCAGTCAGGATTCCGATGTCGAATTAATCGAGCCGGATTCCGATTTTGATACCACTCCGCAGACGACGACCTCGCAGCCCGATGCAAGATACAGAGATTTGTCCGCCCGTCTGAAAACTCTCGAAAGCCGCAAGGTCGGGGATTATGATGCGGAACAAAAAAAATTACTTTTAAGCCTTGATATTTTAACCAAAACCGAAGAACGGGCGGAGAATTTACGCAAAAAACTGATCGAATTAATCGAAAAGGAAACCGAGGTAAAAAACAAACTCGAAGCCATTGAATACAATCTTCGCCCCAATAATATCGAACGCTCAACGGCAATTTACGGTTCGCTTCGTCCCGAAGAAATACGCGACCAGCGAAAGGCAAATCTCGAAACGGAAAAAAGAAACCTCGAAGCCCTGCTTGCACAAATTCAGGCAAGCCGCGTAAATCTGGAAGAAAGCGTCAGAAAAGCCGATTTATGGGTGGAAAAAGTCCGCTTGAAATTCGAGAAGGAAATTGACAAGGCTTTGGATATAAACGACGAAAATATTGATAATCAATAGACATTACAAGAAATAACTAACCACGAAGCGACACGAAGGCACACGAAAATTTATTTTTATCAAGTTTGTCATTTCAAGTATAACGATGCTTTTCCGAAAAAAAAATTCTTCGTGAAAACTTCGTGTCGCTTCGTGGTTAATTTCTTATTCCAGATAATGTCTAATTTTTCACAGCGGGTTTTTTTCGATTTTTCTGACATTCATTGATCGAGGAAATAACGGCAATCGTTCTGAAATACGGATCGCCAAAACTCTCCGCTTGTCCGAGTGTCTGACCGAAATCCTTTTGGCTTACTTTTACAAAAACTTCTTCCATATTTAATCCGACAGTATTGTAACCTGTGTAGAAACTGCCTTGTTTCGGAATCTCCACTTTTAACTGCAAGTGATTTTTGAAAATATCCGGGTCTTCCAAATCGTTCGTGATTTCGATTGCTTTGGAAAGCGATTGAAAAGCCTGAAACACATCATAATCCGCATAAATTCTCGCTAAACCGAAAAATACCTGAGCCTTTTCAACCGAATTTTCCGCTTTATTGGCATTTGTATAAACTTTTGTCAGCAATGAATTCGCCGCAAAATTATCGCGTTTTTCCTTAAGTTCGCCTTGTGCGATTTCAAAAAATTGATTCGCTTTAACAATAAATCCCATAACTTTTTCGGCATATTTTAGTGCATCGTCAAATCTTTTATCGTCAATAGCGACCTTGCTTCGTTTGTAATAAAAATACTCTTTCGCGGCTACGCTCACTTTCGCATCGGAAATTTTTACCAGCCAGATTTCCATTTTTTCAAAATACTTTTCTTCATCCAACCCAAAAATAACCGAAAAAATATCAATATCCCGCAATTTGCCGTCGCTTTCCAGTTTTTCCAAATTTTTAATTTTTGTTTCAATCGGCAGATTAAATTTTTCATCTGATTCCTGCCGCTTTTTCAGGGAATCCAACATTTCGTTGCTGACAAGGGAACTTGCGTGAGTTTTTGCCTGATTGAACTTATTTAGCAAAGCCGGAAACTGTGCCATATATGGCTGGATTTCTTCAAGTGCGGAAACCGCCACGGAAGTTTCGGGAAAGGCGGTTTGAATCGCTTTTTCCGTATCCGTCGGTGTTAGCTGCAAAATTCTATTAAAAAGCGTGTTCAAAAATAACGCTTGGAAATTGGGATTCGGCTGAAAATTTGTCGGAACAGATGTTCCCAAACTGTTTTTCTCGATACCGAAAATTCTATCTCTTGCAAAAGGATAAGCCGATAAATAAAGCAGCCGAAAAACTTCCGTATTTGAATGCTTGGCTAAAACTTCCTGAAAAAGCTGATCGGACACCGCCCGATTTTTTCCGGCGATTGAATAAAGATTAAAATACCAGGAGTTTGAAAGTTCGTAGCCGATAACTTCGCGTCCGAGTTGGACGGCGAGTTCGGGATTTGAATCGGCTATTTCGGAAACAACATATAAAATTCCGCTGACTTCTCTGTATTGTTCAAAGTCGGATTTATCTCTTTCTTTTATTTTTTCTGCTAAATTTTTAAGAATTTTATCCTTGAATTGTTTCGCAAGTTCCGTATCTTTCTTGGCGACCTCTCTTAAAACAAACGTGCGGTAATCGTAAACAGAGGAATTTTTCTTCTTATCTTTGCTCTTTTCCTCGAAATCCTTTTCCGCCAGAGCAAACGCTTGTTTGTAATAATCGAGACTTTGTTTTTTATCAACCTTCCAGAAAAATTCCGCGACTTTTACTAAAATTTTGATCTTTTTCGGTTCATCGGTCAGCGAATCGCTGTTTGATAATTGCTGTTTGACCAGAGTTTGCGAATATTCCGGTGTGCAAATATCCGAATTATTGGCGGCGGTTTGTTGAGAAAAATTTATGGTTGCTAAAAAGAACGGCAAAATTATTGCAAGTAAAGATTTTGAAAATTTCATAGTTTTTGTGAACTCCCGTAAGTTGATTTTAAAACATTATCAGATATTTAAACGCGATAAAAGAATTTTGTTTCAAAAAAAAATGCAAGAAACGCAACCGTTTTCGTTCCTTCAAACGTCAAACAAATTATAAGGACAAATCCAAAGTAAATTTTCGAGGAGAATTATTGATGAGTTTTAGAAAAGTTTTTAGTTTTATCGGGTTATTATTTTTGCTGACCGTTTCGGCGGAAAATATTTTTTCACAGGGAATTATCGTTCCAAGACCGTGCGATGTCCGCCTGCGTTGCCCGCGTCCGATCCCGCGACCTCAGCCGTTGCCGGTTTCGCTTCCCGTCAAATCAATTCAGATAGACACGAAGATAAAAGGACAGGTCGCAACGACGCGGGTCGAGCAGGTTTTTCAAAATAATTCGCCTTATACTTTGGAAGGAACTTACTTTTTTCCGATTCCCGAAGATGCTTCTGTCGAGCAGTTTGCAATCTGGGAAAACGGCAAAAAACTGGTGGGCGAAGTCCGTTCAAAAGAAGAAGCGAGAAAAATTTATAATGAGATCGTCCGCACCTTAAAAGACCCCGGATTGCTGGAATATGCGGGAAAAGATTTGTTTCAAGCCTCGATCTTTCCGATTCCGGGAAACTCCGAAAAAAAACTCGAACTGACCTATTCGCAGGTTTTAAAAGCCGAATCGGGAACGGTTTCGTATCGTTATCCGCTCGGAACGGGAAAAAATATTTATTCGAGAAACTTAAATTTTCCTGATTTGGAAAAAAATACTTCGAGCCGACCGCCGACTAATTCAAACCAAAAGATCGGCACGGTTTTGGGCAGGATCGAAATAATCGGCAATGAGGCTTTGCGGAATATTTATTCGCCGAGTCATTCGGTGGAAGTCAATAACAAGGGCGAAAAAACCGCGACTGTTTCATTTGAAACGAAGGGGAATTCGGATGATTTTCAGCTTTTTTACGGTTTGTCCGACAAAGATTTCGGGATGACTTTGTTGACCTATCGTGAACCGGGCAAGGACGGATATTTTCTTTTAATGATCTCACCGAGCGAAAAATTATCGAATCGGGAAATTGTCGAAAAGGACGTGATCTTCGTGATTGATACTTCGGGTTCGATGGCGGACGAAGGAAAAATGACGAAGGCACAACCGGCATTGAACTTCGGCATACAGAGTCTGAACGAAGGCGACAGATATAACGTCATAAATTTTTCGGGCGAAGAACATCTGATGGAAACGGGCTTGATCGCGGCAAACAGCGGCGGGAAGAAAAAAGGTGTGGAATTTGTCAAAGCCTTAAAATCAAACGGCGGAACGAATATCAACGACGCTTTGAAAGCGGCATTAAAACAGTTCGATTCAACTGATCGCCCGAAAATGCTCGTGTTTTTGACCGACGGTTTGCCGACGGTCGGCGAACAGAATATTGATAAAATTATTGCCAATGCCAAAGAATTAAAAATAAAAGGCTTGCGAATGTTCCCCTTTGGTGTCGGTTACGATGTCAACACGCGGTTGCTCGACAAACTCGCCTCGGAAAATTCCGGCGTGGCGGATTATATTCAGCCGAAGGAGGATTTGGAGATAAAAGTTTCAAACTTTTTTACCAAAGTTAATTCGCCCGTTCTGTCGGATGTCAATCTGGATTTCGGCTCGCTAAAACCCGATCTGATGTATCCGCGTGAGATTTCCGATATTTTTAAAGGAATGCAATTGGTGATAATCGGGCGTTATAAAAATTCGAGCGATCTGGAAAATATTTCGATAAAAATGAGCGGCAAAACCGGAAGTCAAACGAAGGAATTTCGTTACAATAATTTGGACTTTCCGATGCGTTCGAGCGAGAATGATTTTCTGCCGAGGCTCTGGGCTTCGCGTCGTGTCGGTTGGCTGATCGAACAAATCCGTTCAAACGGCGAAAATAAAGAGTTGACCGATGAGATAATCGAACTCGGAACACGCTACGGAATCGTTACGCCTTACACTTCTTATTTGGCAACCGACGGAACTTATCGGGCAAGAGAAATGAGTGCTGTAAGCAGCTTGCCTACCAACAGTCGTTCCGCAATTCAAGCCGATATGATAAAGGAAAGCGGACGCTCCGCCGTTACGCAAAGTGTCCAGCAAAATAAATTAAAGAATAATGCTTCCGTTACAGTAACGGACGATGATTCTATTCAAGTGTATTTAAAAGACACGCAGCAAAATCAGTTTGTCGGCACGAAAAATTTTATCAATGACAACGGAAACTGGATTGATACCGAATACAAAAAGGATGCGAAGCTGCCGGAGATCACGATCAAGTTTGCAAGCAACGAATTCTTTGAATTAGTCAACAAAGAAAAGGATTTGGCGAAGTATCTGGCGATTGGAAAACAGGTCAAGGTCGTCTGGAAAAATAAGGTTTATCAGATTGTCGAATAAATTTTATTTGAAAAATTCGGTGTTTTGGAAAATGTAAGGTAACTTTTTGTTGTAAGAAAATATAAACATTTCAGCAAAAAGTTACCTTTTTTAGCGTAAAAACTTTGAACGAATATCTATGGAGAATTTATTGATGAGCAGGATCGGAAATACTTTTTTAATGAGTTTGATCACGATTTTATTAAGTCTGCCGCTGTACGCCCAGAATGCTTGGGAGATCAATCGGGCAAAGGGAACGGGAGATTTGATCTCCGTGTTTTTTACTTCCCCGGACAACGGTTGGGTAGCAGGTGATGACGGGT
>JBGTKR010000188.1:0-2529 GCA_041744535.1 Pyrinomonadaceae bacterium | reverse complement strand
AAACCGTTTTCCGCCACATTGAGCAAAAAATTTCTGCCCATCGTGCCAAGTCCTATCATTCCGAAATTTGCTTTTTCCATATACATTGATTTTATCGCATAGACACAAGGTGGCAAATTGATAAACTAATTTTCCGCTTTGATTTAGAAGTTTTTTATGTTTTTATTTTTTTATGAAAACTTTATTCGAGGCGATTCGCCCGACAACATTTATTGAATCAGAAAAACTTTCGTCCCATTTCGGAATTGATCTGACGATTGCAGCCGAAACTTTTCAACATACCGGAAGTTTCAAATTCCGTGCGGCTTATAATGTCGCTTTAAATGCTGCCGAAAATCATTTGATTACGGCTTCGTCGGGCAATTTCGGGCAGGCTTTAGCCTTTGCCTGCAAATTATTGAACAAAAAATGCCACGTCGTAATGCCGGAAACTTCCGCCAAAGTTAAGGTTGAAGCGGTTAAAAATTACGGTGCGATTGTTGAACTGATTGATGTTCGGCAAGTTTCCAGAAGCGAAAGGGTTTTACAATTGTGCGAAGAATTTCCCGAAGCGTATCGGGCGAGTGCTTATGATGATCCGCTGGTGATCGAGGGAAATTCGACATTGGGCGATGAGATCGCAGATTGTTCGGAAGATTTTGATGCGATTATCGTTCCCGTCGGCGGCGGCGGTTTGATTTCGGGGATTTCAAAAGGTTTGTGCCGAAAAGGAAATCAGGCAAAACTTATCGGTGCAGAACCGCTTTTGGCAAATGACGCTTTTCTTTCTCTGCAAAAAGGCGAAATTGTCAGCAATGCAAATGAACCGCAGACAATCGCCGACGGTGCGAGAACGGTTTCCGTCGGTGAACATAACTGGGAAATTATTAAAGACGGCGTAAGCGAAATAATCGAAGTTTCCGAAAAAAATATCGAAGAAGGTTTGCGTTTATATTTCGGTTTGGCAAATTTGAAGGTCGAACCGACAGCGGCTTTGAGTTTGGGTGCAATTTTAGAAAACAAGGGGAAATTTGCCGGTAAAATGGTTTGCGTCGTTGTTTCCGGCGGGAATGTTGATCCGGCAATTTATCGGCAGATTTTGTCGGAATAGATCATTTTCTTTGATAAATTCCATCAAAGGATACATTTACTCCGCCGCAATTTTTGTTGTCGGAAACGATTAAAAATCTTCCCAGTTGCTGCATTTTCACGCGGCAGTCATATTCGGAATCGTTGTCGCCCATACTCATTTTGTTGTTTGAAGAAAAAGCAATAAAATCAATTTCTCCAACGTGAACATTCTCACCTAAGCCTTTCCAAACCGCTGTTCCGTAAATTTTATAAGTTCTGACTTGCTTTTGAGGTTGGATGCTTATTTGACTACTCGCATCACTCCATTCACCAACCCAATTTCCTTTTTTCGGCTGGTTGATCCGTTTTAATAGATCATCGGTCTCGATCCATCCGACGGTTTCATCGCCTTTTTTCGGCTGATACCAAACGCAGGTAAATTTACCGTAAGTTTTGGAAGTAATAACTTCATCACCCGCAATCAGATAAGATTTCAAACGGCAATCTTCACCTACGGGACAATCATCGTCATCCTTGTAAAAATATATTCGGGAATTTTTATCTCCCTTAACTCGGGCTAGTTTAAATTCCGCATCCTGATTTGTAAAAAGCCCGTTTCTACACCAATTAGCCGGATTTCCGCGGAGATATTCCTGCGTTTGCCCGTTGATGTTTAGTGCTGCTGCTGCAATTACTATTGATAAAATAAAAATCAAGTTTTTCCTTTTCATAAATTTTCCGTCCTTCCACTTTAAATTCCGCTCATTCTTAATACAAACTTAATCTTCTCTTAACATAAGGCTAACATCAAGAATTTATCCTTAACCTTACATTAACAAATACCTTTTAACATCAAATCATCAAAATAAGGAGTAAATTCAATGCTTAAACAGCTTTATTATATTAGCTTTTTAACTTTCTTAACAAGTTTATTTTCAATTTCGGCATTCGCTCAAAATACGGAAGGAATAAGCGGGAAAATTACGGATAATTTAACGGGCAATCCTTATACAGGGTGCAAATGTTCAAATTGACGGAACGCCTTTGAATACGCAGACGGATCGTTCGGGAACATTTCGGCTTTTGCGAATCCCGACCGGACAGCGGAATATTACGATCTCATATCTCGGATACGAAGATAAAACGATTCCCGTCAATATTTCATCAGGCTCGATTGCTTCGCTGGATGCTTCATTGGAAACCAGCGTTAAAGAAACCGTTACGGTCAATTCCCCTCTGCTCGAAGGTCAGGCAAAAGCACTTAATCAGCAAAAGGAAAACGTCAATATCACGAATATCGTTTCGGCTGATCAGATCGGGCGTTTTCCCGATCCGAACGCGGCGGAACGCCCGATAACTTTGTCCGCATTTTAGCACCGAGCGGAAAAGTCGCCGATTTTGCCAAAAATATTGTTCCCGATTTTGAAGAAAGCGAATTCGCCGGATCAACTTTTACGCCCGATGGCAAAGTTTTATTCG
>JBGTKR010000187.1:0-2835 GCA_041744535.1 Pyrinomonadaceae bacterium | reverse complement strand
GACGGGGTGCTTGTCTTATATGCAGATATTTCACCGCTTAAATTTTAGAAACTGTTTGAAAACTCAATGATTAGCTCCGTAGGAGTGGGATATTTATAGAATTTCGCGTGGAATATAGATATAGAGTTCCGTAGGAACGGCATTAAAAATATGTCGTCCCTACTCTTAACGCATTTCAATCTATAAATAACGTGAGTTCGAGATAAAAGTTATTGAATAATAAAGACTTACTTGATTTTCAATGAATCTTAGCGACCTTTGCGATAGCCTTTGCGTTCTTTGCGGTTAATTCTTATTTTTTTTTACCGCAAAGGTCGCCAAGATGAAGACGCAAAGAAACCTGAAAGGTAAGAATAACAAGATTTTAGAAGTCTTTTCTTATCTCGAACTGACGTTATAAATATGACGTTCCTAACGGAATTTTTGAGTTTCCAAACAACTTCTTAGCTTAGAAAATTTTCGCTACTCAATCTCGTTCGATTTACCAATTTTCTTTTTCACATTTGAGTTACGCTCCCAAAAAACTCCGTCGCTGAAACCTTGAATCGTTTTATTATCTTCCGCCATTTCCAAACGCTTTTCGGTCAAAAGACAATAATTTTCATCGGCTTCGATGCAGGTGAAATTTCGGTTTAATTTTTTTGCCGTAACGGCGGTTGTGCCGCTGCCTGAAAACGGATCGAGGATCAGATCGTTTTTTCGTGTTGAGGCTAAAATGATTTTCGCTATCAGCTTTTCGGGTTTTTGCGTTGGATGCTCCGTGTTTTCGGGCATTGACCAGAAAGGAACGCTCAAGTCCGTCCACAAATTCGACGGCGAAGTTAAACGAAAATTGCCGTTTTTGCTTTCTTTCCAATCCTTCGGTTTGCCGTTTTCCTTATACGGTGCGATTACTTTTCGCTTTAATTTTACGGCTTCGACATTGAAAAAATATTCGTCCGACATCGTAAAAAACCAGATGTCTTCGGAAGAATTTTTCCAGTTCGTCTTGCTCCCGCGACCTTTTTCCCGTTCCCAAGTGATGCGGTTGCGGAGCGTGAAATATTTCATCCCGATTCGCTGAATTGCCGAAGCGGAACGCCAATCGCCGCAGATGTAAATGGATGCGTCCGATTTTAGTAACTTAAAGCAATCCTTTAACCAAGAGTCGAGCCAGATTTCGTATTCTTCGATGGAAGTTTGCTTAAATGAACTTTTGCCGAAGTTCTTGCTCAGATTATACGGCGGATCGGCAAAAAGCAGGTCAAAACGATTTTCGGGAAGTTTTTTTAAAACCTTAAAGGTATCGCCGCAAATTATCTTGTTTTCAAAATCTTCGAGATTTGTTTGGGCATCAAAATAAATTAAATTTTTGCGGTATTCGGCAAGGTCTTTTTTTTTCAAGATAATCGTGCGGTTTCGCGGGGCTTTTTTTCGTTTAAAAGGCATTAACGAGATTTTAGTCAAATTATTAATTTATCTCAACTCTTACGGTCTGCACGCCTTCTTTGATCGTTATGTCTATTATTTGCGGTTCTTTGTCTTTTAAAATCACCGAAATACTTCCGTCGCGTTCAAGATAAGCTGATTTTACATCTTCCGGCGATTCGACATTTCCTTTTTTGCGGAGGGCTTCCAATAAATCATTTTCACCGAGTTTGCTTTTTTGCATTGCGTCTTCATTAACCTCGCCATCCTTTATTAATTGACGTTCATCTTTTTTAATCGCATCACTGGCGTAGCCGAAATAGTATGTCAGATAGGAAATTACATAATGAATTGCCATCAGAGTTAAAATAGCCGTAAATGAACTCCAGAAATTTTCCCTGCCCGTAATCGTGCGGCTTAAAATAGAACCGATGACAAAGCCCATCAGAATATCAAAAGCGGTGTAACCGCCCAAAAAACGACGTTTTCCGATCCTGATTACCAATAGTGCAGTGCCGTAAACAATGGTCGTCCGCGTGATAATCTGGATAATAGAAAGTTCGGCGATCTTATGATCTACGCCGAGCAGCCAGTAAAAAATCTCTAAGATTTCCTGAAGCATATTTCCCCCTTGAATGAATAACCGGACGGACAAAAAATTGAAAAGTGAATTTGTTTCCGAAAAATTTAATCGGAAATCAAAAGTAATGTCAGAAGAGCAGCACGATTCGGAATATCGTCAATCAAGATGTATTCATCAAGCCGATGTGCGTTGTCGCCCGCGATTCCTAAACCGTCAAGCAGCGGAATGCCCAAAGCACCGACAAAATTTCCGTCCGAAGCACCGCCGACCTGCGTTTCTTCTAAATCGTGGTCGAATGTTTTTGCCAGTTTTTTCGCTTTTTCAAAAAGTTTAATAACGGATTCGGTTCTTTCCATCGGCGGGCGGTTTATTCCGCCGAAAAGCTCTAATTCTACACGCTCATCAAAAGGTTTCAGCGATTTAAATTTGCCTTCGATTCGCCTCGCTTCTTCCAAAGTTTCAAAGCGAACATCAATCGAGCATTCAGCTTCGGCGGGAACGACGTTTGAAGTTGTTCCGCCTTTAATTGTTCCGACTGTTACGGTTGTGCCGATCTCAAAATCCGTGAAATCGTGGAGTTTTTCGATCTGTTTTGCGATTTCAAGAATCGCCGAAGCACCTTTTTGCGGTTCTAAACCGGCGTGCGAAGGAATTCCGTGAGTTTTCAAAATGTAATTGCCCGTTCCTTTGCGTCCGGTTTTGACTTTGCCATTTAATGAAGGTTCAAAAACCAGACAAAATTCCGCATTTTTCGCTTCATCTTCAACCAACTCCCGCCCCGTTTCGCTTCCCGTTTCTTCATCACACGCCAGCAAAACATTGATCGGGCGAATCGGTTTTAAACC
>JBGTKR010000186.1:0-23530 GCA_041744535.1 Pyrinomonadaceae bacterium | reverse complement strand
AATTAAATTAACCTTTATGAAATGGTATGAAACCGAAATCCGCGTCCGTTATGCGGAAACGGATAAAATGGGAATTGTTCATCATTCCAATTATTACATTTGGTTTGAACTCGGCAGAAGTGAATTCTGCCGTTCACGCGGATTTTCTTATCTCGAAATGGAAGATCAGGACTCGGCTCAGATGGTCGTGGCGGAAAGCTATTGCCGCTACAAATCGCCCGCATTCTACGAAGATGTTTTAACAATTCGGACACAAGTTGCTAAAACTCGCAGTCGCAGTGTGTTTTTCGTCTATCAGATTTACCGCCCGTCCGACGAAACGATTCTTGCCGAAGGCGAAACGCTGCACATCGTAACCGACAAAACCAACAAAATCCGTTTACTTCCCGAAAGATATAAGGAACTTCTTCTGTCGGAAGTTCTTGACGAAGAACCGTTTCCCGAAGACGAACCGCCGAGTTAACGGATAATGGATAACGGATAACGGATAATATTTTTCTAATTTTCCAGCTTATAAATTTCAGTTTTCACAATTTCTTCAACTTCCCGCATAAACGGATACATCACTGTATCTTCTTCAATAAACGGAACTTTTGAGCGGATCAATTTGTAGATATTTCTCGTTCCGTTTCCTAATTTCTTATCTACGCCAATTTCTTTTCGGCGAAAATCTATTCCTTGAGCGGCGGCAAAAAGTTCCAGAGAAATGATTTTTTGCAAATTATCGGCAATTTGTCTTAGTTTCAAAACTGCCGTAACTCCCATTGAAACGTGGTCTTCGACATTTGCCGAACTCGGAATCGTATCAACGCTTGCCGGATGCGAGAGAACTTTATTTTCCGTGCAAAGTGCGGCGGCGGTATATTGTACGATCATAAAACCGGAATTCAGTCCGCCGTTTTCGGTTAAAAAAGCGGGTAAAATATGAGCGTTTGAAGATTCATCCGTCAAACGCATTATGCGTCTTTCGCTGATATTTCCCAGTTCCGATAAGGCAATCGCCAGATAATCAAAAGCCAAAGCCAACGGTTCGCCGTGAAAATTTCCGCCGGAAATTACATCAATATTTTCGCAATTTTCATCACAAAAAATCAGCGGATTATCGGTTACTGAATTTAATTCCAATTTCAAAAGCCATTTCGCATAAGCGACTGCATCCCGACAAGCCCCGTGAACCTGCGGCATACAACGTAAAGTATATGCGTCCTGAATATTTGCGGAATCATAATCTCTCGTAAATTCGCTTCCTTCCAAAATTTCACGCAAATTTTCCGCACATTCATTTTGCCTCGGATGCGGACGAAGTGCGTGAATTCTTTTGTCAAAAGCAAGCGTTGTTCCGTTTAACGCTTCCAATGAAAGACAACCCGAAACATCCGCCAAACCCGCCAATTTTATTGCCTTTTGAGTTTCAAGCAGTCCAACCGCCGTCATAATCGTCGTCCCGTTGGTCAATGCCAAACCTTCTTTGGCGGCGAGTTTAACTGGCTTTAAATCGGCTTTTTTCAACGCTTCGCTTCCGCTTAATTTATCACCTTCAAAAAAAACCTCTCCCAAACCGATCAGAGGCAAAGACATATGTGCCAGCGGTGCTAAATCTCCGCTTGCTCCCAAACTTCCTTTTTGCGGAATGACGGGATGAATTCCTTTATTTAGCAGATCAATCAACAATTGCAGTGTTTCGACTCTGATTCCCGAAAAACCGCGTGCCAAAGTGTTCGCCCGGATCAGCATAATCGCCCGTGTCGTCGGAATATCAAACGGTTCGCCGACTCCGACGGCGTGGCTCATTACGATATTTTTTTGTAATTTTTCAACCTCTTCGCGGGAAATAATTTTATTCTTAAAAGCACCGAACCCCGTGGTAATTCCATAAGCAATTTCGCCCCGCTCAAGCAATTTTTCAACCGCTCTTGCCGCACGTTCGACATTTTTTATCGCTTCCCTTGATAAAGAAACATTTGGAGAATCAGATTCGCCGTAAGCAACAGCTAAAACCTGCTGAAAAGTTAAACTTTCTCCATCTAAAATTATTTTGTCCATATTCAATTTTGAGTTGTTAATTTTCCGTTTTTAATAACTTTTTCCACCAAATTCCCACCGAATTCATAAACCAATTCACGATAATCAGACGTTTTCAGAATCAAAATATCGGCTTGTTTTCCAACTTCCAATGAACCGATTTTACTTCCCATTCCAACCGCAAAAGCGGCGTTTATTGTTGCAGCATTTATCGCTTCGCTCGGCAAAAGTTTTTGATAACGGCAGGCGATTGCCATTGCATTCGGCAATGACGGACACGGGGCAGAACCCGGGTTATAATCGGTTGAAACAGCAATGGCACAACCCGCATCAATCATTTTTCTCGCATCGGCAAATTCCGTAGAACCGAAATTGAAATTGACCGTCGGCGTAATAACTCCAATCGTGTCGGAGTCGGCAAGCATTTTGATCTCAGCATCGCTTGTTGCGTCCAGATGGTCAATTGATGTCGCTCCGTTTTCAATTGCAAATTTTGCACAGCCGAGATTTGTAAATTCGTCAACGTGGGCTTTTATTTTTAATCCGAAACGCTTTCCGGTTTCCAAAACTCTTTTCGACTGCTCAAGATTGAAAGCATTTTTCTCACAAAATACATCAATAAACATCGGATTATTTTGTAATCTTGAAACCCATTCTGATTCCGGCATTTTGTAAGCACCGATGTCTGCTGTCCCTTGCGAATTGTTTTCAAATTTTTTATGGATTTCATCTGAATCAATCAAAGTTTCAGCATATAAACGAAAGGCAAAAGGAATCGTTTCATCACAAATCAGATCAACGTATTCATCACTTTTTCCTTGAAATTCGGGCGGAACGGCGTGTGCGGCAAGCAATGTCGGGATTAAATTTATCGGATGGATTTGATTTAATTTTAAGATTGCTCCGAGCATTTTCAACTCGGTTTCGGTGTCTAAACCGTAACCAGTTTTGACTTCGCAAGTCGTTACGCCGAGTTCGAACATTTTGTCCAGACGCTTTTTCGATTGTTTGACCAACTCTTCCAAACTTGCTTCGCGTGTTTTTTTTACGGTTGAAAGAATTCCGCCGCCGGATTCTAAAATTTCAAGATATTCCGCACCTTTTATTTTGAGTTCAAATTCATCAATCCGATCTCCGGCATAAATGATGTGCGTGTGGCATTCAACAAATCCGGGCGTAACGCTCTTTTGTTTCGCATCAAAAACATCTTCACTTTCAAATTCGTTTAAAATTTCATCCGATTTTCCGACAGCTTCAATAAGTTCATCAACAACGGCAACCGCACCATCTTCGATTATGCCGACATCCTGCATTTGCTTTCCCTTTTTGGCTTTGCCGTCGGAAGAACAAGTTACGAGTTGTTTAGCATTATGAATTATCAAATCAACTTTTTTCATAAAAATCAGAAATAATCTTAATTTTAAATCTTAAATTTTGAATGTTGAATTTTTAGTGAGCCGCCCCGTTAATAACATCGTTTGCGGCGTGGTGCATATCCGGTAAAAAGTAAAAAAGAATCGCCAGAATTGCATAGACCGACAAAAGCTGTATGCCTTCTATCCAGTTGCTTTCGCCGTCCGAGCAGATTTGTTCGACAATCAGAATCGAAGCAAAAACAGCCACGACTTCGGGAATCGTAAATTCCAGATTCATCGGCGTTCCGAAAAGATAAGAGGCAAAAACAAGCAGCGGAGCGACAAACAGAGCGATCTGCAGACTCGAACCGACGGCGATTCCGACGCTCAAATCCATTTTGTTTTTTAACGCCATCAATATCGCCGTCGAATGTTCGGCAGCGTTTCCGACGATTGCCACGACGATCACCCCGACAAAAACCTCTGTAAATCCTAAAGCCCCGCGTGCGGCTTCGATTGCACCGACCAGAAATTCAGAGATCATAGCAACAAATAAAGTTGCGATCACCAGAACGATTATCGCCTTCTTTTTTGTCCAATTTTCTTCGGATTCATCAAGATGACCGACCTTTTCAGCCGCTTCTTCTTTTGACCCGCCGACAAATAAATGTTTATGAGTTATTAATGAAAACAGCAAAGTTCCGATATAGGTTAAAAATAAAACTATCGCAATCGCCAGAGATAAAGTTTGTTCCTTTGCCGGAGTCCAGCCGCCTTGTGCAACGGGAACATTGTCCGCCACCAGATGAAAAACCGTCGGCATCAAAAGAGCGATTGCCGCCAAGGTCAAAGCCGTTGCCGAAACGCCCGCCGCTACCGGATTAAATTTCTGCCGTTCAAATTTCACACCGCCCAAAAAGATTGAAAGCCCCAGAACCAGCAGAATATTTCCGATGATCGAGCCGGTGATCGAGGCTTTGACCACGCCTTCCACACCCATTGAAAGTGCAAACAGAGCGATTATCAATTCGGCGGCATTTCCAAAGGTCGCATTAAGCAATCCGCCGATACCATCGCCGAGATGCACTGCCAAATGCTCCGTTGCCTTTCCCATCCATCCCGCCAGCGGAATTATCGCCAGACAGGAAACGACAAAAAGTGCCGTCGGATAATTCAGTCCCGGTATAAACCGCAAAGCCATTGCAATCGGCACGAAGATCAAAAGCCAGTCCAAAGAAGGTTTGAGCCACGAAGAATTTTTGGTTTCAGCCATAATTTTTATCTTTTAAAAGACATTATTGGAAATAAGACTTAGCCCGCGAATAAACGCGAAATTACGCGAAAAAAAGAATAAGAAAAATCTTTTTATCTTATTTTCGCGGTCTTTCGCGTTTATTCGCGGGAAACATATTCTTATAAGATTGGGCATTTTGTATTTCCGATAATGTCTAAAGTTTAAGTCGAAGTATTTCTACTTTATCAATAAATTCGTTTAATGATAAATTTGATTGAAAATTTCTTCAAACATATTTTATTTTTCCAAAATAAAAAAGACTCAGAGTATTTATAACTCTACATCTTTATCGCGTTCATACGAGGTGAATTTCTGTCTAAACTGCTTATATTTTACTACATTTACGCTTTCCTCAACTTTTCAATCTCTTCAATATTCAAATCTGTTGCCTTTGCAATTGTTTTATTATCCAATCCTATTTTTATCAAATTCTTCGCAACCTCCAACTTTTCTTCCAACTTTCCTTTTGCTTTTCCTTCGTCAAAACCTTCAACTTTTCCTTCGTCAAAACCTTCATCTCTGGCAGTTTCAATTACGGCGTGCATATCCCAATACACTTTCAGACTTTCTTCATATTTCTGCATCTCTTCCTGATTGAATTTCCCGATCTGTGCCAGTTCAAACAACTTGCTGAAAACTCTTTCCTGCAATTTCGCCGGTCTTTCCTGCAATCTTGGCAAATGTTTCAAGACGTACAACCATTTGTCAAAACTCGTTTCTAATTCTTCCAAAGTCTTGGTGAATTTCGGCATCTCCAAGTAAATAAACGTCAGTTTGTCGTAAAATACCTTCCCGAATTTATTCTTTAATTTGACTTCGTGGAGAACTTCATCGTTGTTGATGTTTTCACTAAAAACAAAGTCCAGGATTCCGACAAAATAAACCGCTGAAAGTTCGTAATTCCAGACTTCACCTTTCTTAGCTTGCTGTTGGATAGGAAATGTCGCGTAATAAACGCTCCGGTCTTTGAAGAAATTTTGCTTTGCCTTTTGCATTTCGACAATGAACTTTTCACCGCTCGGACTTTCGCAGTAAAGGTCGAACATCGCTTTTCTATCGAGTTCGGAAATACCGAGATGTTCGGTGTTAAGATAGGTTAATTCTTTGATCTGATGATGCGGCGGCAAAACCTGATTGAGAAAATCAATCAGCAAATCCTTGTTCGGTTCTTCGCCGAAAATCTTCTTGAAACCGAAGTCGGTAAATGGATTGACGTATTTTTCTACCATATCAAAATTTTACTGCAAAACCTGAACGACCTCAAACTCTAATTTTGTTGTCCTTGTCTTACTCGCCTCAATCCGTCATTGGATTTCATCGAGCGAGCCGCCGCCGCTCTGGAAGTAACGGTCGCCGAACTGTTGGGAAGCGAACCGAACGCGGCAAAGGGAAAACCCGGACCGAAATCGCAACTGCAAAGAAAGTTCGAGCAGGTCAAACTACTCCCGCGAGAAAAGCAGAAGTTCATCATTCAGTTTCTCGACACCGTTTTGGATAGTCAGCAAAAGCAAAAGGCGTGAAAACTTACGTTTTTACTTTGTCAGGGTTGGGGTCTTACAGTTATTCCAATATCCTTATCATCAGTATCTTTTAGAATAAAATGAAAAGGCAGGATAGCCTGAACGTATGTTGTTTTGTTTGATTTTTTCTTGTTTACGCGAACATCATCAAAGCCGAAGTTTGGCTTGAACTTCCATTGCAAAGCCGCTGTTTCTGCTACTTGCCGCAATTCTTTGTTGCCTTCTAAGACACAAGTTTTTTCGACATTGCCCGCCTTGTTGACTAAGATCTTCACCATTACCCAACCTTCAACACCGCGACTAATTGCACTAGTCGGATATTTAGGCTTAACAGCTTTTATAACCTTATTCGGATAGAAGTGAGAGATTGTTAGTGGTGAATAAGCACTAAAGTTACAATCACGTTTTGCTACTTCAACAGAAGAAATAGTTTGGGGCTGTCGTGGAACTTCCGTGCCATTGATGTTTTGGTTATTATCAATACTACACTGAAAGAAGAGAACAACAAATAACAATAATGAAAAATTCGCTTGAAATATCATTTAGTTTACCTCACCTAAGTCAATATGACCCCTGTAACTCCGTTTCGGCAGTTTATGAAAGTCACGAAATTTATTCTCAATATCAATTACTACTTTATTACATTACTGAGCGGCACGACATTTGCCCATTTAATATTATGAAGATTTTAAGAATTTTTCCCGCGAATAAACGCGAAAGGACGCGAAGATAAAACAAAACTTTTTTTTGAATTTCTTTTTTCGCGTTCTTTCGCGTATTTCGCGGGCATCTTTTTCTTATTTTCAAAGCAAGCAATTTCTATACCGCTCAGTAATGACTTTATTATTATCTAGAAGATTGTCTTGAAGATGTTCATAACCTTCCACATATTGCTGAGTTTCACCAAAAAGTTCATGTGCAGTAACAATATGCTCAGGAAACTCAATTGGAGTTTCTTTACCTGATTCAGTTAATCCGATAACACCTCCTACTCGCCCGCCTTCAGCCACGTAAACACTAATATTGCCACTGCCATAAGAAATAGTAATTCCACCTTGATCTTTAGCTAGTTCCGAGTGTTTAAGCCTTTGTGTACCGTTGAGTTCGAGTGGCTCACTGCCACCCTTCTGAATAAGTGTGAAATCAATTTTGAGATCCTTATTGTTGACACGATCTGTGAGATATTTATAACCATCTGAGGCTTTATCTCTACTGATTTTACTTGGGTCTTTAATATAAATCTCATACTTGCCGTCATCATTTTTTCTGACTCCGACATTTTTTTGTTCTCTAACTTTGAGATTTTTCGTAATACTTAAAAGAGCCTTGCGTCGTCCTTCTCTATTTTCATTTGCGAGAAAGACATCTTCCCCTTTCGGGTCTATAAACTGCAAAGGATTGTTCCTAACGTAAGCATAGAGATTGATTCGCTGCGGATCAAGCATTCTTTTTTTTGTAAGATTTACAGGATCAACAGAAGTAAATCGCCCGTGCTGTGATTTATAATAACGAGCCTGAGCAAAGTCGAGATCGGTTTCATTATCACGTTCATACGAGGTGAATTTTTGCTTGAATTTTATTCCTGACTATCACCGACAATATAGCTGTCCCTTGCCCGAACAATTAATTTCGGACGATAAACCCGCACTTTTATCTGTTTTCTCTGCCCGATCTTTCCTTCGTCCGCCGGATAATAGCCGATATTATATTGCCGCCTTAATTCTTCGGCGATTCCCTCAAAAGCCGCCTGCAAACCGCCCGGCGTTTTTTCCGGCGTGAAAACTCTGCCGCCCGTGTATGAAGCCAATTCGTCCAAATATCTTTTGCCGAGTGCGTATTCTTCGGACGAAGTTCCGTAGCCGCGATTTTGCATTCCGCCGACACTCGGAATAATTCCGCCGTTAATTCCGCCGCCGATTCCGCCGATTCCGCCGTTTGTAATTCCCGAATTCCCCAGAAAAGTATTGTAATAAATTGGAAAAATTATGCTGTCGGCTTCCTCCGCATCACGCATCGTCGAGTCGTAGCTTTTTCGGGAAACCGTATCAACTCCGTCGGTAAATAGAACAATCGCCTTGCGACCTTCGATCTTGTTCATACGTTTGTTCAAGGTAAAATCAATCGTGTCATAAAGTGCCGTTCCGCCGCCGAAATCCGCTTTATCAATACCGCGATAAATTTTTTGACGATCATTCGTCGCTTCCGTTAAAACCTGCGGATCGCCGTCAAACTCGATAACGATAACCTTATCCTGCGGCTGTAATTCATCAACAAACGCCTTCGCCGCCCGCCGAATTTCTTCAATCTTGTATTCCGTCGAAGGACTCGTATCAATCAGCAAAGCCACCGTAAAAGGTTTTTCGGAGATTCCGAAATATGCGATTTCCTGCTCCTTTCCGTCCTCGTAGATTTTAATTTCTTCCTTCCTGATGCCCGAAATATAAAGCCCGCTGCGGTCAAAAACCGAGATCGGAATCGTTACCAAAGTCGCATCAACCGTAATCAGATCATCGTCAACATTCTCAACGGCGACTTCGGATTTCTTCTTAACTTCTTTTTTATTTTTGGAATTTTTATCACGATAATTAGGCGGATAGATGACACGCGGTTTATAAGCCCTCGATTCCGAATAAGAATCTTCGTCAATAATCACGGATGTCGGCTCGGGTTTTGCCGTAATTCTTCTGCCCGATTGTGCCGAAGCAATCGAAACAATAGTTAAGATCAATAATAAAATTCCAAACTTTTTCATCTCAAATTTCTCCAATAAACTTACCTTATTTGTTAATTTTAAGATGCAGGTTTTAGTCAATTAGTCCGAAAAAAATTTATTGATAATAATTATCCCGAATTCTAACGATCAAATTCGGGCGATTGACACGAACTTTTATTTCTTTTCTTATATTATTTTCTGAATTATTCGATCTGTATCCGATAAATTGTTGTAAACGGATTGTTACTCCGATAAGTTCAAATGCTGTTTTTAATTCATCTGATGCTGGCTTTACAGCAACATTTCTTCCTCCTGTCGAAGCTGCCAACTCTGTCAAAAATTGTTTTCCGATTTTGTATTCTTCTTCACTCAAACCAAAACCGCCTGAAATAATTTTCCCTAAGTTTGTTCCGGCTAAAATACTTCCTAAAATGTCATTCGCTACCGAATTCTTTGTTCTATTCAAGCGAGGATCAACCGTAACTTTTCCATTCTTATATTGTTCGGATGTATCAATTGTTATTGGATAGAAAACTGCATTGGATTTTTCGGCTGTTCTCAATGCCGATTCGTAATTTTCGCCTTTTGAAGTGGTATCTACACCGTCCGATACAAAAATTACAATGTTTTGTCCTGAGTTAGCCTGCAAATATTTTTTATTAAGAGTTTCGATTACCTCATAGATTGCAGTTCCCTCTTCAGTTTTCTCTTTCTTTACGGCTTTCAAAACCTTTTCTTTATCATCCGTTAAATCAACTTCAGTATTTAATTTATCACCAAAATAAGCGACCATAATTTTATCTTCGGATTTCAAAAGTTTGATGAAAGTTTCAACTGATCTATTAATTTCTTTTTCATACGATACAAATGAAGGGCTCTTATCTATTAATAAAAAAATGTTGTAAGAAATGTCAGGAATTCCAAAAAATGAAATTTCTTGTTCTATTTCATTCTCAAAAATTTTTAATTCAACCTTTTTTAAGTCCGTAATAAATTTGCCCTTTTCATCAAAAACCGAAACCGGAATCATAATCAGTTCTTTATCTTCAACTCGGGTTTTTTCTTCCCGAATATCATCACTTGAAATTTTCGTTTTTTCAACGGTCTTTATTTTATCTTTCTTCTTTGTTTTATCTTTTTTCTTTTTTGACTTTTTGTCGGGAGAAAATTTGGTTGGGTAAATTCTTTCAGGTCTGTAAGATTTCGATTCGGAATATTGCGGATTTTGAGAAATGGAATTTTCCTTATTTTCGGCATTCTCCGATTGTGCAAAAAGGATTTGCGAACAGACCAGAACAATTAAAATTAAAATTAGTTTTTTCATAAATGTTTTTCTCCGAATTATATCAATACAATTTGTAAGAGGCTAAAATCAATAAAAATGTTCGCCGCAAATTATTGGCGGCTTTTGGTCATTAGTGAATTAAAGATCAAACGCAGAGCTTCGCTGTCGCCTGAGAATTCAAAAAAATGATCCCGACCTCTTTTCTGTTCGACCAACATTCCGTTTTTATAAAAACTGCCGCCGATCAGATTCAGCAGATGAAATTCCCGCGTTCCGTTTGTGCCGTTAAATAAAAGTCTTTTGTTGGTAAAATAAAGCGTTCCGCGATCCAGCAGACGCATAGCTTTGCCGCCGATCTCGTTGATCGGAATCCGTCCCGAATGAAATCCCCTGCCGTAATTTCCCCGTAAATCCTGATAACCGCTGTATTTTAACGGATGATGAACATTTGAAATTTCATAAAAGGTCGCCTTGATAAAAGCCGGGCAAAATTCTTCTTTTTCCAGATAAATATCTACTGGAATTTTCGGCAGATTTCCGATATGCAGCTGCCATAAATACTTGAAGTGTCGCAGATTTTGTTCGGCGTTTTCGGTAAATTTTAATTCCACCTGCAAATTTTTAGCGATTCTTCTTAGTTCATTTTCTTCGCCGTCGGAAAGCATCCCGTCTTCGAGCGAATTTTTCAGCACCGATTCTAAATATCTGCCCGCTTCACCAACATAAACCTGTTTTGCCAGAGATTTCGGAATTCGCAGCCTTTCCGACAGTTCATTGAGTGTATTTTTCTGCTCGTCGGTCAAGATTCCGTCCGAAACCGCATTGATTACATAGCGTTTATAGATCGGCTGCGTGATGGCTTGATGAATTGAAGAAATCTCCGCATCATCCAGATTAAAAATACTTTGCAGATGATTTAATTCCTGTAATTGCCGGTTCGAGATCGTCAGATCGCCGATAAAAAACTTTAGGATGATCGAATAAAAATTCAGCAGTCTGGAACGGGCTTTTTCGTGCGTAATTTCGTAACGCGAGAGGCAATTCTCAATCGTTTCCCGATCAACTTCCAGGATCGGCACACACGCCAGAAGATTATTTATCTCGACAAAGGCATTTTCACGCGGTTCTTGCCGCAGAAGTTTTTCCATAAATGAGGCTCGGTTTAATTCTATTATTTGCAGTCCGTTCATTTTGTTTTTTGAATTTTATGAGTTTTTCCAAATTGCCGCAAATGCGAATTTGACAAGACTCCAAATGCAAAGCATCTTTAGTTTTAAGGTGAATTTACAAAAATGATAAACGCGAAAATCCATCAAATACTCACGCTTTTTATTGCTTCCGTCTGGTTTATTAACGGATTTTTCGCCAAAGTCTTAAATTTTGTTCCAAGACACGAACACATTGTTTCGAGAATTTTGGGCGAAGACCAATCATTTTTGATAATAAAAATCATCGGATTTGCTGAAGTTATGATGGCGATCTGGATTTTGAGCCGTTTCAAAAGCCGTCTGAACGCCGTAATTCAAATAATTGTCGTTGCGGCAATGAATATTTTAGAATTCATATTCGCCCCGGATTTGTTACTCTGGGGCGGATTAAATGCCTTCGTGGCATTTATGTTTATTAGCATTATTTATTACAATGAATTTGTTTTGAGCAAAAATTTTGCCGAATAAAATCACACTTATTAATTTATTAATTTATTAATTTTTACTTATAAAAATGTTCTCTTATTTAAAAAGTCATCCATTCGCCGTCGAAGCATTTTTTGAAAGTTCGCTGGTTTTGGCATTTGCGATTCCTAAAAAAGAGATCGAACATCTGCTCCCTGAATGTCTGGAGTTGGATTTATTTAACGATGAATGGGCGTTTGTCGCTATCGCAATGGTTCAAACCAAAACCTTGCGTCCGAAGGGTTTACCGGAATTTTTCGGCAGCGATTTCTTCCTTATCGGCTATCGTGTTTTTGTCCGCTATAAAAATAACGACGGTCGAAGTATGAGAGGTTTATACATTCTAAAATCGGAAACGGACAAACTTAAAATGTCTTTGGCGGGCAATATTTTTACTCATTATAATTACTCAAAAACCGATATAAACCAAAAGTTTGACGGCAATAAAACCGAGATCGAATCAAAAAAATCCGATTTTAAGATCGTTGTCGAAAAGGGCGAAAATATTTCTCTGCCCGAAAATTCGCCGTTTGCCGATTGGAAGCAAGCGAGAAAATTTGCAGGTCCTCTGCCGTTCACTTTTACATACAAAAAGGAATCAAAAGAAGTTCTAATCATCGAAGGTGTGCGGCAGAATTGGAAGCCGAAACCCGTTAAAGTCATTGATTACAAAATCGCATTTCTCGACAAAATGAATCTCGAAGGCATTGTTCTTGCGAATGCTTTTATCATTGAAAACATTCCGTATTACTGGAAAAAAGGACAAATCGAAAAATGGAACGGATGAGAAAACCTTTTCAAGGCGTTTTAAATATAATTCGTTTTAACTGGCATTTTTACGCGGTGTCAATCGGATTTCTGATTCTAATAATTTTGCTGACGTTCATTTTTAATCTTTCATTCAGCCCTTTTATTTACATTTTTTGTTTTTTAGCTTTTCTTTCAATTTTTGTTTCGCTTCTCGTTTCGTTTTACGTTTATGATCTGTCGAATTTGTATAAATTGAATTGGCTGGATAATTTGAAAAATGAAACCGGAACTATCATCAATATAAATGCGGGTTTTGACGAAACGAGCGAGTTGCTTCAGGCAAAATTCAAGGATGCGGAATTGATCGCAATGGATTTTTACGATAGTTCAAAACATACCGAAAGTTCGATAAAACGGGCAAGAAAAGCCTATCCGCCGTTTCCGAATACGCAGCAGATCACAACATCAAAAATTCCTTTGGAAAACGATTCGGCTGATAAGATATTTTTGATCCTGTCCGCCCACGAGATCAGAAACAGCGACGAAAGGACAATATTTTTTAACGAACTCCGACGCATACTGAAACCGCACGGACAAATAATTTTAACCGAACATCTTCAGGACACGCCGAATTTTTTGGCATATAATATCGGGGCGTTTTATTTTAATTCAAGAAACGGCTGGCTCGAAAATATCCGCAATGCAAAATTGAAAATAACCGAAGAATTTAAAATTACGCCGTTTATAACGACTTTTATTTTGGAGAAAAATGGAAATTCATCTTAAAATCATCGGCTTTGCAATGTTCGTTTTGGCGTTGGTTCACCTAATCTTCCCGAAATACTTTGAATGGGTAAAGGATTTTGCATCCGTCAGTTTGATAAACAAACAAATGATGTATGTGCATACATTTTTCGTCGCTTTGATCGTTTTTCTGATGGGACTTTTATGTGTTACGTCCGCGAGCGAAATTATTAACACGGATTTGGGCAGCAAACTAGCTCTCGGATTCGGTGTTTTTTGGTTTGTAAGACTGCTTATACAATTTTTCGGTTATTCGTCGGAACTCTGGAGAGGCAAAAGATTTGAAACATCCGTCCATATAATTTTCTCGATTCTCTGGACATATTTCAGCTTGATTTTTTTCTTGATATTTTGGAATTAAGCAGTTAGGGACATCAGGGACGAGGGACGAGTGCAAAAATCAGAAAATATCAAATATCAAATATCAAATATATTTTAAGTTTTTTGTGTGTAAGAAACTAACAATAATAATTGAGAACGGAAAATTGATAATTGATAATTTCCCTAAAAACTCATCTCACTCAATTTCTGCAACTTGGCAGAGCTGCCATAAACTAATTTTTTACAGCTTCTAAAACAGCCTTGCCGGTAAATCCGTCGCTGACGGAAGTTTTCTCGTTTTGGGTTATTAACATTACGGAGATTTTATCGGCGGAAAAGTCAGCATCTAATTTCATCGGCGGATGCGGTCTTTCGATCAAATTGCCGCCCGTGATATTTTCGACTTTTAAGGAATCGTCCGCTAGTTCAACGGAGATCACATCGGAAAATTTTCTGCCCGATTCTTTGTCTTTACCTTTTATATCAAAGATCATTGTTACAAATTTATTTAATCTATAGACGCGAATCGAACCTTCCGTATCGAATCTCTGACGAATTCCGGCAATTCCGCCCGAAAATTCAACCGAACCCGTTTTAACCGAATAATTTTCGGCTTTGTCCTTCCAGTAATCCGAAACTTCCAGATTTAAGGATTCGTCATTTTTTAACGGAACTAAAACAACGCTGAAAGGCTGCGTCAGAGCCTGCGTAACCATTGCGTCCTTCGGCGGACTGTCTAAATTGACGGAAACTTTGCTATCCGTTCCGGTTATTTCAACCTCATAACCGCCGGTTCTCATTGTTCCTGCAAAGGCGGCGACAACGACGTTTTTTTCAAAATCAATTTCTTCCTTGATCTCGATATTATTGATCGGCAGATTCTTTAGTTTTTCCAGAGATTCTTTATCCCGTGCGACAAATATGAACGGTTCTTCCATCTCCGAATAACTTCCGCTTGCCAAGACTTTTAAATTGTTTTCTGTTTTCACTTTTTTTTCTTTTTTAACCTTCGTGTTGGTAGATTTATCGGTTTCTTTTCTCGTCACCGGCTTGCTGTTATTTTGGGCATTACAGGTGTTTTGGACGGCGAAAAATAGTGCGATTATTAATAATGCTGTGTGTTTCATAATTTTAATGTCCTCAAATTTTTTCCAACGGACATCCGTAAAACGATTCGGTTTATAAAACTTGCAGGATTTTACAAAAAACTCTGCATTTTACCGGCAATTTCATTTAATTTTGCCGTTAATTCCTTTTCGTCAACTTTTGCCGAAATCCCGTTTCGGTAAATTTCTTCACCTGCAACCATCGTCATTTTTACGTTTTTTCCGCTCGTGGCAAATAAAAGAGCCGTATAAATATCGTGAACGGGCTGTTGAGCCGCCTCGTCAAGTGAGATGACGATCAGATCGGCTTGTTTGTCCGCTTCCAGAGTTCCGGTAATTTTGTCTAAACCGAGTGCTTTTGCTCCGCCGAGGGTTGCCGTTTTTATAATTTCTTCGGCGTGTATAAAACGCTTTTTATCTTCACGGATTCGAGCCAGAAGTGCGGCAAATCTTGCTTCTTCCAAAATGTCGCAGGTGTTATTACTCGCCATCGAATCGCTTCCGAAACCGACTGCGATATTTTTATTCAGAAACTTTTCAAGCGGAGCGATTCCGTGTCCGAACTTTGCGTTCGATTTCGGGCAATGAGCGATTTTTGAACCGCTTTCGGCAATTGACCGAATATCCTTTTCGGAAACTTTGACGCAATGTGCAAGCAGCGGTTTTGCTTCTAAAACACCGATGTTTTCTAAATATTCAATCGTCGAAGATTTCGGCGATTCCCAGTTTATTTCCTGTTCATTGTAGAGTTTTGCAAAAAAACCTTCGCCTTTTTGCAGAAGATTTTGTTCCTGTTCTGATTCGGCGGCGTGAATTGTGATTGCTGTATTTTCCCGAATTGCAAGATTGGTGATTTTCTCAAAAAGTTTTCGGCTGACGGTATAAGGAGCGTGCGGAGAAAGTCCGGTTTTAACGAGGTTAGTTTCAAATTCTTTTAGTGCCGAAAACTTTTCAATTAATTTCTCAAAATCATTTTCGGCAGTTTCATTCTGCGGCGAAAATTCCGTTTCCTGAAATATAATTCCGCGTAAACCGTTTTCTTTTAACGCTTTAAAACCCGCCGCTCCCCAGCGTCCGATGTCGCCGAAGCAAGTTATTCCCGCCTTGACACCTTCTAAAGCACCGAGCATCGCCGAAGTTTCAATATCTTCAGCGGTCAGATTTCCCGCCCGTGTTTTTGTCAATGTGATCAGCCACGAATAAAAATCATCATCAAACCTATCGAGAAAACCACGCATAACCGTTAATTCCAGATGCGTATGACAATTAACAAAACCGGGCATTATCGCCGATTTACCAAAATCTTCGCAACTTGCTTCGGGAAATTTTTCGGTCAATTTCGTTTTTTCGCCGACGGCAATTATTTTATCGTTTTCAAACGCAATCGCTCCGTTTTTGATCGGAATTTCCGAGATTGGCAAAACATATTCGGCGGAAAGTATTTTCATCTAATAAATGATTCAAGACTAAGATTTAAGATTTAAGATTTCAAATTTTGAATCTTAAATCTTAAATCTTGAATCTATTCCCCGCCAATTTTATCTTTCGGCTTTTCGGGGTCAATTTTTCTCAAAGTTTTCGGATAGGTGCGAAATCTTTTCAAAATCGAAGTTACGTAGGCTTTTGTCGAAGAAATTCTGATTGCATTGATAAAATTTTCTTCACTTATTTTGCTGATGTCGGTGTTTTTAGTCCATTCTTCAACCCGGCTCGGACCGGCGTTATAAGCGGCGAGCATCATTGCCTTTTCCGCCGGAAAACCTCTGTATTTTGCTTTAACTTTTTCCAGATACCAACTGCCGATTTGTATATTTCTTTCCGGTTCGCTCAAAAGTTCCTGAACATTTTCAGCCGTTTTTGTTTCAAATTCCTTTAATCCGGTTTCCTTTGCCCATTGTTTTGCAACCGTCGGCGTAACCTGCATCAAACCGACTTCTTCGGCATCTCCAATGATCGAAGTTCGGAAATATGTTTCTTCATAGATCAGACTCCAGACCAGTTTCGGTTCTAAACCGTAAACGCCCGCTTGCCTTTCGATCAAGCCGTCATAGCGGCTTATCCAGTATTGATTAAAATAATAACCGCCGACAACCGCAGCGATTATGATTATGACTACGAAGGGAAGAGAAATTAAAAAACGACGCATTTTAATTGGTTGAAAATTACGATTAAAAAAACACTTGACCTATTTTTTATCCGAATAATTATCTTTACCGGATTTTTTTTCCGTTTTATTCAGATCGTAAGTTTTTTGATTATTGGAAATTTTGCCGGAGCGAACCATTTCTGCAAATAAATCTATATCATAATCGGCATCACGCGACATCTGTTCGCGGATTTCCAATAAAATTTCCAAAAATTTAGGACGACGATACATTGTTTTATTGATAGTAGTTAGTGAATTTTAATTGGTCAAATTCAGTTGAAGCGAAATTTAAAGCGTATGCACAAGAAATTCGGGAGTAACGATCATCGGAACAAAAAATCCGGCGGCGGTATTGAACAGGCGAACTCTGGCTTGTTTTCTGACGTTGGCAATGTGTCCGAAATTCCAGGTTACAAGATAATCAATTTTATGAAAAGAAGCCAACGCGACGTGAAGAGCATCGCCGAGAAATTTGCGATGAAAAATTCCCCGTGAGATATAACCTTCCGCCAAGATCGCCGCTTCTTCCGGCAGATCCAGATTTTTCAAGGGTTTAATTAGATTCAGATAACCCGTCCGATGCGGTTCGGAAAGACATTCGAGTTCCCTTTTTACCAAGATAGAAATAAACGCACGATATTCGTCGAGTTCGTGTTCCCACCAACGAATCGTCAGATCACGCCGAAACGGTTCGCCGTTATCGAGATATGCTCCGATCACGGAAGTTTCCAGATACAAACTTTTTTTCATAATAAAAGGGTTTTCGTTTTAAGTTGTAAATCCTTTGTATTTCTCTTTTCAAGGAATTAAAACTTTTTGTGCAAAACCCTAAGAAGCTGTATTCAAACTCTAAATAATCGCTGAAAGCGATAAATTTGCCAGCGGCGGGTAAAGTGAAACGACACCCGCCGTAGATTAAAAACAAATTATCGCTCGCTGAAAGTGAGCCATTAACCTTGCGACAAATGCGACACTTACAGCGTCGGAAAATCTTCAATAACTCACGTCGGGTAAGCCAAAGGCTCAACCCGACGCTATCGAAAATTTCGCTTTCAGCGAATAGAAAGGAGTTTTCAAACAGTTTCTAAGTTCTTAAATTAAACCGAGATAATTATTTTATGTTCGGGACAAATTTAACTTTAGAATTCTTGAAATCAAACGTCAAGCGGTAGTTTTTCAGGAAATTTCCGCCCAGGATTCCGGCTTGTTCAAAACCCGAAGTTTCATTTATCAAATCCAGATCAAGGGCGATAGCCTTTAATTCTTTTCGGGAAAAACTACCGAAAGTAACTTTCGGCAGCATAAATGCCGGAACTCCTTCGGTTATTCCGGCAGCACCGATGACACGCATTTTTTCCCCGGAGTCGTATTGACTGATCTCAACCGTTTCGGCTAAATCTTCGGAAATTACAGAAACGCTTGCTCCCGTATCCACAATAAAATTCAACGGAGATGCAACTCCTTCAATTTTTACCTGACCGCTCAGAAAACCGCTCGATGTCAAACGAAGCGGCATCGCCGTTTCTTCTTCTTCGATATTCAAATCTACGGAATCCTCTTTTCTAACCAAAGTAAATGTTTCGTTTCCGTAATCAACCGTCGTGATAAATTTTGAGATCAATGACAACCCGATATAACCGTCAACTTCCTCAGTTTTATTATGAAACTCACGGATGTATATCGGAACATTCCGCACGCTGACATCTCCGATATAAACCTTATTTAAAAAGCCGTAAACAATCGGAAATTTACCGTCGCCGCCTAAAGCTCTGGCAACTCCGCCTGTCGTGATCGGCTTTATTTTTAGTCTTTTCGATGTCTTTTCGGAAATTACCGAAATTCCCGAACCCGTATCCAAAACAAAATTTAATAATTCACCGTCTTTTTCCAACCTGATCTGAAGAATCGGGCGATTATTTAAAATGGGCATTTTGATCTTTGTCTGCCTTTCTCCGCCGATGTCATATAAAGAGGTTTTATTTCCCAAATACCGCAAAAATTTAATTAAACCCTTTATCCGGTTATGTCTTTCTATATCGCTTTTCGGAGAAATTTGCAGAAACCGACCATAAGCATCGGCGGCGGCTTTGTATTTTTCGGCACGGGCGGAAACCTGTGCCAAGGCAAAAACAAAATCGGGTTCTCCGGCATCATAATAAACCGCTTCGCGTAAATTTAAAATGCTTTCATCAATCCGGTTTTCATAAAAATCGAGCATTCCCAAACCAGCCCAAGCAAGAGCTTCTTTTTTATTTAAAAAAACTGCATTTGTTAATAATGTTTTTGCCTCGCTGAAATTTCCCGCATTCAGATAGGTTGCTCCCAAAATAGCAAAGGCATAGGAGTTTTTCTGGTCTGCTTTGGCGACGGCAAAGGCATATTCATAGGCTTCTAATAATTGTCTTCTTTTAAGGAAAATATATGCGAGGTCAAGTTTTGCGGCGGCGTGTTGCGGATTTCGGGTAAGTATCTGTTTAAGTATTTTCTCGGCTTCCTCAAATTCTCCTTTGTTCGAGTGTTTTTTTGCTTCTTTCAGCAATCTTTTTGTGTCTTGCGGGATAATTCTTCGGTCAAAATCTTCAGCCAAGACATTTGCCGATAAACCGAGTATTAAAAAAATAATTATCAAAGCCGGATACTTTTTATGAAATGGAATTTCAAAAAATCTTAAAAAATCTCTTTTTTCTTTCATAATATTTTCTCCGTCATAAATCGAATGCCGGAAATTCTCAGATCGGTTTCATTTGAGAATTTCTCCGGTCTTCATAGACCACAAGACTAAATCCAACTCGTCGAAATCAATTTTTAGCCGAGCGGCAAATTTTTTTAGAAGTTGTTCATAGGTTAGATACCTCGAGCGGTTATTCGGTGGCTTCGGGTCGTCAATTATTTTCAACTCCGCCATACTTCGCAAAACGTGCTTGTCCAGAATCGCATAACCTTTAAACCCGATATTACGCAGATAATGACTCGCTTCTTTATATCCTAAACCCTTTATCCCTTTTTCTTTAACCAGCCAATCGCGTCTTTCCAAATCGTCTTCAAAACTCTCCAGTTTTTCACGCAGACGCATTCCGCAATGTTTTTGCAAAAATTCCCTTGAAGCCACGATATATCCCGCACGAGCATTCGGATACCGATGTTTTCCAAGCAGAGCCTGCGTTAATTCTTCGTGCGTCCCGTCCATCAAAAACGGACGAACCGCTTCAATCGAGTTCAGCCCCATCTTCGCCGAGCATCCGCCCGTAAAAAAACAAAAAACCATCTCTTCCCAAAGTTTCAGGTCATCTCCGTTTTTCCAAACATCTTCAAACTCCGCAAGTCTTTCACGAATTTCCCCGATTCTTTCGGCGTGTGCCTGCTTGATTTTTTCTATGGTTATCGGTTGGGTTTCTTTTTTCACAAACAACTTTATTTTCTAATTCTATGTTTATTAAATTTATCCTGTCAACAATTTTTAACATAATTGTAACATCAATTTTTAAACAAACCGCATAATTCATTTTTAATCTTTGCAAAATATTTATTGACATTTATTCTGATATAAGTAAAATGAATTAGTGCTATAAGCATTTCTAAATGCAAGCATCCAAAACTTTCTTCAAAACATCAAAAAAATGCTTACGTTCCAAGATATTCGAAATTTTTAATTGGGACTTGTAAAGAGGTAGTTGTGATGTGCTATACTTTATTTAGCATTCCGAAAAAATGATCTGAGAATGTCAAACCCATCACACAACGAAACAATTACAAAATATGAATAGTTTTACCAATAAAAGAACTTTTTGGCTGAGTTTTTCCTTTGTTATTTGTCTGCTTTCCACGAGTTTTACGGCTTACGGGCAAACGGACGGCAAAACACCTTTGCTGCAGGATATTAGAGTGCAGACGGGTCAGGAAAGACCACGCACTTCACCGACACCGCTGGTTAAAAAAATCGGAAGTTCACAGCCGACTTCACCGATAAATACCGGTTCGGTTTCCCGCAGAACTTCGATTCCGGCACTGGCGGAAGTTTCAATTCCGGGTTATTCGGGAGTTTTGATCGAAAGTGAACAAGGCAATATCGTGATGGAAAGCTATTCTGACCAAACATTTAATCCCGCTTCAAATGTTAAAGTTGCCACATCTTACGCCGTTCTCAAAACATTCGGACCGAATTTCCGTTTCAAAACTCAGATATGGACGGATGGATTTATTGATAAAGAAACCAGCACCTTAACGGGAAATTTATATCTTTCGGGACGCGATCCGATCTTTAATTATGAACACGCCGTAATCGTTGCCAATGAGTTAAATCGTTTAGGCATCAGGAAAATCGAGGGTGATGTGATCGTTACGGATAATTTTATAATGAATTACAGCAATTCTTCCGTCGGTTCGGGTAATTCTCTATTTAAAACCATCAACGCATCTACCAGATCAACCGCCGCGAATACGGCTTGGCAAAAATATCTGGCAAACAACGCCGGAAAATACAGACAAGTGGATAACATTCCGCACGTTTTTGTAACCGGGAGTTTGTATGTTCAGGGTTTGCCGTCCAATGTCAAACTTCTTTTTTCCCACGAATCCGCTCCTTTACGCGAAATTGTTAAGGTAACGATGAGTTATTCCAACAACTTTCTGTCGGAACGGCTCGGCGATATGCTCGGCGGACCATACGCGGTAGCAAGAGTCGTCCAGATGAATACGGGAAGCAACCCGGATGAATTTTCCATCCAAACCTGCAGCGGATTGGGAATTAACCGCGTAACGCCCGCCGCCCAAATGCGATTATTAAAGGCTTTTCGTGAACTGCTCAAGAAAAATAAAATGACTTTTTCCGATGTGATGCCGGTTGCCGGACTTGATGACGGAACTTTAAAAAGACGTTTCAACACGGGTTTTTATATGGGCAGCGTCGTCGGAAAAACCGGCACATTAAATCAAACCGATAGCGGAGTCAGCACTTTGAGCGGAGAGATCACGACCAGACAAGGCAAATTTCTTTTCGTCATTTTCAATCAACGCGGCAGCGTCGGCAGATTCAGAAATTTTCAAAACTTCTTTGTCCCCTTAGTTCAAAACGAACTCGGCGGAGCATTTCCAATGACTTACGTTCCGGTTTCTATGGATAAAAGACTTGCCGATTCACGAATCAAATTCCCGGCAACTTCACGCGGTGAACTCAAGGATGATGAGTAAATAAACCAAACATTTTGAATTTATAAAATAGGAAGTCGGGAAATTTTCCCCTTCCTATTTTCATTTTAACTTGTCCTATTCAAATAAATATTGCAAAATTTTGTGGATTTACTTTAGCAAAAAAAGTTGAACTGAAAATGAGTAAAATCGAAGAAACTTTTCCCTCCGAAGAAACCCCGGAACTTCTCGCCGACCCCGGAACACACCCCGCAATTGAGTCCGATCAACAGCTCACCAAACAGAAAAGCGTCGCCAAATCCGCCGGAATCGTTTCGATTGCCGTAATGTTCTCGCGTGTTTTAGGATTGGTGCGTGAAATGATCTTTGCAAACTTTTTTGGTGCGGGGTTTTTAAACGATGCGTTTCAGGTTGCCTTCCGAATTCCGAATGTGCTGCGTGATCTTTTTGCCGAAGGTGCTTTGTCCGCCGCATTTGTCAAGGTTTTTACCGATTATCAAATTTTAAAAAGCGAAGAAGAGGCTTGGAAATTAGCAAGTCTGGTTTTAAATTGTCTGGTTGTAGTTTTGAGCGGCATTACACTTCTCGGAATCATTTTCTCGCCGCAGATCGTCGGTTTGATCGCCGACGGATTTTCACCTGAAAAAGCCGCACTCGCCACGACAATGACACGCATAATGTTCCCATACATTTTATTCGTTGCAATGGCGGCACTGGCGATGGGAGTTTTAAACACAAAGGGAAATTTCGGCATTCCCGCTTCGGCTTCAACCGTTTTTAATATCGTTTCAATTTCGTTGGGTTTGGGAATCGCTGTTTGGTTAAGCGGCGGCGAATGGACGACTCCGGGAAAAAATGAGATTGCATCAGACGCGGCACAATGGGCGATTATCGGAATGTCCATCGGAACACTTTTTGCGGGAGCTTCGCAGTTTATTATGCAAGTTCCATCGCTGATAAAGTTGGGTTTTCGATTTACGCCGATTATAAATTTTGCCGATGAAGGAGTTAAAAAGGTCGCACGCCTGATGGCTCCCGCTATTTTGGGAACTTCCGCCGTGCAGGTAAATGTAATGGTCAATACATTTTTCGTGTCGGATATTGACGGCGGCGTTTCGTGGTTGGGCTACGCATTTCGCTTGATGCAGTTTCCGATCGGCGTTTTCGGCGTTGCTATCGGCACGGCTTCGATTCCCGTTCTATCAAGGATGGCAAGCAAAAAAAGTTTCGGCGAATTCCGCGACACGCTTTCTTCTTCGATCAAACTGGTTTTTCTGCTGACTCTGCCTTCGGCTTGCGGACTTGTCGTCCTCGGCGAACCGATCATCCGCCTGATCTACGCACGCGGAGAATTCAAGGAATCCGATGTTCCGATGACCGCTTACGCACTTGCCGC
>JBGTKR010000185.1:0-9723 GCA_041744535.1 Pyrinomonadaceae bacterium | reverse complement strand
CAGGCGATTGCCGAAGTAATTTCCGGTTGGACGGGGATTCCGGTCGGCAAAATGGTGGCGGATGAGATTCTTCAAATTATGGAACTTGAACACACGCTCGGCGAAAGAGTTCTCGGTCAGGATCACGCTTTAGCGGCGATTTCCGAAAGAATAAAAACTTCGCGTGCCGGACTGACCGATCCGAAACGCCCGATCGGTGTTTTTCTGCTCGTCGGAACTTCCGGTGTCGGTAAAACCGAAACGGCACTCGCACTTGCCGAAACGCTTTACGGCGGAGAGCGAAATTTGATCTCGATAAATATGAGTGAATATCAAGAGGCTCACACGGTTTCGAGTCTGAAAGGTTCGCCTCCGGGATATGTCGGTTACGGCGAAGGCGGAGTTTTGACCGAAGCGGTTCGCCGCAAGCCTTATTCGGTCGTTCTGCTGGATGAAGTCGAAAAAGCCCACCCGGATGTGATGGAACTTTTCTATCAGGTTTTTGATAAAGGAGTTTTGGAAGACGGCGAAGGACGCGTAATTGATTTCAAAAACTGCATAATTTTGCTGACTTCAAATATCGCTACCGACTTAATTATGTCTTTGAGTGCCGATCCCGAAACTCGTCCCGACCCGGCAGGTTTGGAAGAAGCGATTCGCCCCGAACTCGTCAAAGCCTTCAAACCCGCATTATTAGGGCGGATGGTAACAGTTCCGTTTTATCCGATTGCCGACGATATTTTGAAGGAAATCGTCAAACTCCAACTCAGAAAAATAGAAAAACGAATTAAAAATAATCATAATTCGCAATTTTCCTATGATGATTCCGTCATAGATACGGTGGCGGCACGCTGCACGGATGTGGACAGCGGAGCGAGAAACGTCATTAATATCCTGAACGGAACGCTTCTGCCGAAGATGAGCCGGGAAGTTTTATCCCGGATGGCAAGCGGTGAAGAGATCAAAAATGTTCACGTTTCGGTTGGCGAAGATGAAAATTTCGTTTACACAATTGAGTAAAAAAAGGTGAAATAAGAAATGGCGGTATCAAAAACAACACAGGACGGCAGACAATTGAAAATCGAAACTTCTCTGGGTAAGGATTTTCTACTGTTAAGCGAAATATCGGCAAAGGAGGAAATCTCGGAACTTTTTTTTATCGAGGTTGATCTGCTGCACGAGGAGAATGAAGTAAGCCACGAGCCGACGGAAATTGATATCGCCTCGATATTGGGAAAAAATGTTACCATCACCATCCAGCAGCAGGATAAACAAACCACGCGGACATTCAACGGAATGATAAATTCCTTTGCTACTCTTAACCGCAATCGGCGGTTTACCTTCTATAAAGCGACAATCGTTCCGCACATCTGGCTTTTAACACAAAATATACAAAGCCGGATTTTCCAAAATAAAAGCGTTCCCGAAATTATCGAGGAAGTTTTTAAGGGGTTTGAATTCTCCAACGAGGTGCAGGGAGATTTCAATCCGCGAAACTATTGTGTGCAGTATGGAGAATCGGATTTCGATTTTGCTTCGCGGATAATGGAAGAAGAAGGAATTTATTATTATTTTGAGCATACACCCACATCTCACAAGATCATATTTGCCAATACGACCCAATCGCATCTGAATATTCCGGTTGAAAATGTAATTAACTATGCGGTTGATGTCGGTAACGAAGAGGGATTTATCCCCAGAATCAATTACCTGCGGACTAAATATAATCTGCAAAGCGGAAAGATAACTTACAGGGATTATGAGTTTCAACTTCCGACCAACAATTTTGAAGTTCAGCAGCCGACTCTGTATCCGATAGCCGACAATCATAATCTGGAAATTTACAGATACCCCGGCGGCTACACCCGCAAATATGACGGCATTGACCGTATGGGCGGCGAAGATCCGCGGGGAATAAATAATATTTTTCCCGACAAGCAAAGAACGGCAGAAACTACGATGAGTGCTTTTGATTCGGGATATAAAGTCCTTAACGGCACATCAAATACCAGCACGCTTACTGCCGGACACCGATTCCTGTTGGAGAAACACCCCAGCAAAAAAATGAATGCGGAATATATTATCAGTTCGATTTTGCACGAAGCCGAACAAAGTCCGAAATATATCAGCGACGAATACGTGGATGAGGCTTACAAAAACAGTTTTGAATGCCTGCCGCACGGACGCGGAGCTCCGCTCTACTGTCCGCAAAGAAAAACTCCGAAACCCGTAATGGAAGGCTGTCAAACTGCTACTGTCGTTGGTCCGAGCGGTGAAGAAATATTTACCGACAAATACGGGCGTGTTAAAGTTCAGTTTCATTGGGACAGACACGGGAAGGAAGACGCAAGCAGTTCCTGTTGGGTGCGGGTTGCACAGATTTGGGCTTCAAACGGTTGGGGTTCGATGTTTATTCCGCGAATCGGAATGGAAGTTATCATCAACTTTGTCAATGGCGATGTGGATAATCCGATAATCACGGGTTGTGTCTATAACGCCGAAACGATGCCCCCGTATTCATTGCCTGATGAAAAAACAAAATCGGGAATCAAAACCAATTCAAGTAAGGGCGGAAACGGATTTAACGAACTTCGATTTGAAGACAACAAAGGTAAAGAGCAGATTTTTATCCACGGTGAAAAAGATTTTGACTTGAGAATCAAAAACGACAGCAAAGAAATAGTTAAAAACGACAGCCATTTAATAATTGAAAATAATCAGCACGAAAAAGTTAAGCGAGATAAACATCTAAAGGTCGGCGGTGATAAAAATGAAGATGTAACCGGAACTGTTTCGCTCAAGGCTCAAAACATTCAAAATAAGGTCAGTCAAAATTATGCTCTTAATGCCGGTTCTGAAGTGCATATTAAGGGCGGAGTAACAACCGTTGTCGAAGCCGGAACGAGTTTAACGCTGAAGGTCGGCGGAAACTTTATAAATATAAACTCCGGCGGAATTTTTATTAAGGGAACAATGGTAATGCTTAACAGCGGTGGAATGGCGGGTTCCGGTTCGGGAGCAAGTCCGAATTCGCCCGAAGATCCGAAAGAGGCGGATGATGCAATACCGGGAAAAGATGTGAAAGTTAAAAAGAATCCGCCGCAACCGCCGCCGAAGAACTTTAGCCAATTCGGGAAAATGCTTGAAGCGGCAGCCCGGAACGGAACACCGTTTGCCGAGCCGTGACCGTAATAAATTTTGATGAAGTTTTCATCTATGAACAAACAAAAACTTAAAGAAATTCTTCTGCTTAACCAAACGAAATTGTATTGCGTGTTGGACGGTGCAAATGTGCCGAATCTGCCGATGCGTCTATACGAAACGCGAGTGCCGAATTTTTGTCTTTTTCGCGGAGACCTTCCGCCCGATGTCGTTCACGTTGCTCCGTATGTCGTAAATTTATTGCCGAACAATCAATTTACGGAATGGGTTTTAGAAGAAGAGCCGGGAAAAAACCGTGGTATTTTTGCTCATTGCCGTTTTTCCATAACTGAAATGCGAAGACACTTTCGTTCATTGATCTCGGTTCACGACGAAGAAGGAAATCCTCTGATCTTTCGCTTCTATGATCCGAGAGTTTTCAGAAATTTCATACCGACCTGTGAACTTGAGGAAGTAAAAACACTTTTCGGCAAGGTTGAAACATATTTTGTCGAAGCGGAGAACAGTCCGAATATGCTCTCCTATAAAATTGATAATGACGAAGTAAAAATAAGCGAAATTGATTTGGAAGATAAAAATTAACAAATGTTTTAGAGGAGTAAAAAATTATGCCGACAGGACCAGCCGCCAGAGTTACCGATAATGTTGTTCATCCGTTACCGCCCGTATTAACTATCGGACCGGGAAGTATGAATGTATTGATCGGGTTTCTTCCTGCTTGGAGAGGAATTCCTCTAGCGGCGGCGGCAGGACTGCAAGCGGCGAAACAGGTTGTTGACGTTGCCATAAAAACCGCTCAAGCGGCAACTGTGGCGGCGGCTGGAACTCCAGGAGCACCGGCGGCAAAAGCTGCGGAAGAAGCTGCTAAAGCCGCATCTCTTTCTTCAATGTCGAGTGCGATTTCAGGCATAGCGGCGAGCGGTGCCGATATACATACCTGCACGACTCCTTTTCCCGTTCCGCCGCACGGTCCGGGCGTAGTCATTGACGGCTCGGCAACCGTGATGATAAATAACCTTCCGGCGTGTCGGATGGGTGATACGATTCTCGAGGCAATCGGACCGCCGAACAAGATCGTCAAAGGCGAAACAACGGTAATTATCGGTGGTTAGGTCTATAATTCAAATTCAACGGAAGTGGCAATGATAATTCGCAAAACTCAAATCGAAGCACTGGAAGAAGCGTCAGTTAATAACTTTGTCGGCGAAATGGCTCGTCATTGCGAGGAGTTTTCGCCGCATCTTACCAAAACGCTCAACAATGAACAATTAAATGAAGCAGTCCGCCACGGCATTGAGAAAGCCGAAGAATACGGCTTTACGCAACGCGGTCCGGTGCGTTTTTTTATTGATCTGATGATCGTTTTCGGAAGCGATTTTGACACCGACCCGCAATATCCCTGGATTGCCGAAATCCTGAATCCGGGTAGCGACGCTTCGGGAAATGCTAAAGATAATCAAGCAAAAGACGAAAAATCTGCCGAACAGTTTGAAACTCCCGTTGTTCAGCAAACGAGTGAAGACGAGCCTTCGCAAATGGAACGCTCGGAGATGCTTTTTGAAAAAACGTCCGAATATCTGAAAAAGATTGATGGTGAAAAGAACAAATATACACTCGAAGCATTGCAGGAATTATCAGACCGTTTGGAGCAAGGATTGACTTTCAACAAGGAAAATTTCGATGCCGATATGCTTAAACTGATGGAGGAAATTCATCCGCGAAAATATGAGGAAACCGGCGAAGAAGCATTGCGGGAATTGGTCGGAAAAAGCAAAAGCAAAGGTTTGAAGGAACTCGAATTCAGAACCCCCCGTTCGGTTGCGTTGGTCATTGTTCTGGCATTTGCTTTCGGACACGAATTCGACAAAGACCGATTTTTACCGTGGATCGCTAAAACTTTGAACAAAGAGGAAACACCGCCCGCCGAAAAAGCGGAAGAACTGGAAAAACGTGCCGTCATTTGGCTCAAGGCGGTCTTGAAAAACGCACGGGAGGCAAACTAAATGGGAGCAAGATCAGCACCGGAATCGCCTTCAAAGGGCAAAGGAAGCACCGATCCGGTCAAAAAAACAAAAGAGAAATGCGAGAAGGATGAAAAGTGTTGGACGGACGATTTTTCCAAAGATATTTCGGTCAATCCGGTTGGAAGATATTCTGAAATTTATAAAGCCGATGGAACTAAGCATAGTTACAATTTCGGCAGCAAACAATATAAACTCATCGCTCCGGTCAAGACGGGTAGTGAATTTACCATCGAAATAAAATTCAAAGTCGAGAAACAAGCGGATGTTACCGATGATGATGTCAAGAAAGCTAAGAAAAAACTTGAAAAAGGTGTAAAAACACACTGGGACAATAAGTTTACACTTGAAGCTAAAGACCCGGAATGCGGCACAAAATCATTTAAGATACGATACAAAATAATATGGGTTGATTCGGGAGGAGATTACACGATAAAAGTGCATAAAACATACCCCCGTGAAGGCGTAACAGGCAATGTAATGGATGTTTCAAAAACAACTTCCGATTGGGTTTATGCTCACGAAGTCGCTCATTGTTTCGGTTTACCGGATGAGTATTCATACACGACTGATACCGAAACCGTCAAATATTATAAACCCGATGGAACTCTTAGTTCGGCGATTTCCGCACCGCCCCTTAAACCGGCAACCGATGCAAGTGCTACCATTATGTCAACACACAGCAACACGACTGTTTTGAAACGTCATCAGTGGTTTGTTGCCATCGAAGCAAAAGAATTACTAACCGCCAAACTTGGACGGGAGATAAAATGCGATATAAAATAGTCTTGATCTTTTTGTTAATTTTCACGCTCGGCTTTCAAGATAAAAAGTGCGACGACAAGAAAAAGGAGAAACTTATGAACAGCCAATTACTCTCTGTAAAAGTAAATTGCCGTAACAATGAACATTGCTTATTTACGGGCGAGGATATTTTTTTGGATATTAGAATCGTCAATAATGAAAATACGGAAATCGGTTTTCCGCTTGAATTCGTTGAATCGAAAGGTCCGATCATCCGCCTTGTTGACACCCGCACAAAGAAGGAAACTTTTATTCCGACGCATCCGCCCGACGGTGAGCTTTTGGACAAATTCGTAACCATTCGCCCGAATCAATCCGTCGGTCTGGAATGGGTCGTTACCGCCGGAGAACTGGAGCAATTCGGCAAAGATGTTGATCTAGTGATGGAAGTAACTATTATGGCAGATATTCGGATTGAAGATAAAACGGTTAAGTATATCGGAAAATCAACCCGCCGCGTAGATAGCGAAGGTCCGGTTTCATAGAAAAAAAACCCGAATGCAATAGAATTTGCTGCATTCGGGATCAGATAAATTTAACCGCAGAACGATCTATTTATCGTTCTGTTGTTGTTGCGGTTCTTGTATTTTTTCCTGATTTTCCTTTTTCTCTTTCTTTTCTTTCTCAACTAAACCCTTTACGTCCTTAACGACCTTGTTCGGCATTTTCTTTAATTCGCCGATGTATTTCCAAGCGGTTTTGCCGTTTTCCGTTGGTGTCAGAGTTTCGCCTTTGCTATTTATCAGCCGCATATCGGCACTAACTTTCGGGTTTTTTGCTTTAATTTTACCGGATTCATTTTTGATGTTAATCTGCAAAGTTCCGTCTGCATCCTTTTTCTCCCGCATCACATTCATAATGCCGGAATGCTGAATCGTTTCGATCAAATCCTGATTGACTTTAACGCCCGTATCAATATCGCCCTGCCATTCGAGATAGACTTTTTTAATATCCGTTAAAGATTTTCCTTCCGGGTTTTTATCAACCTGATTTTTACCGACCTGCGAACCTTCAACATTAACTTTTTTGACCGTTTCGATGTTTTCATTTAAAACAGCCGTTTCATCCGTGATCGGTTTAATTTGCGGTTTCGGTATTTTAACCTCTTTTACATTTGCCGTGTTCTGATTGGTCTGTGCTTTTTTCCTGCTAGCCTCGGCAACTAAACCGTTTACATCGGAAACGATTTTTTTCGGCATTTTTTCGAGTTTTCCGTCATATTTCCACAAGGTCTTGCCATTTTCGGCAGTCGGGGTCAGAACAGTCCCGAAAGCATTGATCAATTTCATATCGGCAGTTACCAAAGGATTCTTCGGCGAATCTCCGCTTTTTTCGTATTTGATATTGATCTGCAATTCCGCATCGGCATCCTTCTTGTTCTGCATAAGTGCAAACAGATCTGCATCCCGAATTTCCTCGACCACCTTTTGATTAATCAGAATTCCCGTGTCAATATCGCCATCCCATTTTAAGTAAACCTTTTTGATCTCAAGTAAGGATTTATCACTCAAGCCTTGATTTAAACTGATTTTTTCCGTGTTTGAAAGATTCCGATCTTCGGTGATTCTTTGTCCGACCTGATCGTTTTGCTCACTTTGTTTCGCGTCAAATATTTGCTTATCGGCAACTGCATTATTTACTTTGTTCAAAGAAGAAAGTGTAACAGTTTTGCCCGGAACTCTTTGTTTAATCGGCGTGCGTCGGGCTTCGACTGAAGAAACAAGTTTAATAATGTCCGATTTTTCGGCATTGCTCCGATCACTTTTTGCTGAAAGGGTTTGGCGGATTCTTTTTGTGCTGAGTTTTTCGGTTGTTTTTATATCATTTCCTGTTCCGCCTGCCGCACCGTTATTGCGGACGGGACTTGTTGAACTAATCAGAGGCTTTTTAGATGAAGTTGGTTTTGAAGTTGCTGTTTTATCATCCGAATTTACCGGACTTTTCGTATCGCCGGATGCTGTTTCTTTATTATCTTCGGATGATTTTTCCTCCTCCTCCTCCTCCTCATCGCCATCTCCGCCGCCCGAAATGTCATCCGGCAGAACAGCCTGATCTTTAGTAATATCTTCTTTTTTCGCTTTATTTACGGGATTTGTAATTTCTTTTCCACGTTTATCGGGATTATTTTCTTCGGCAAGTTGATTGTTCTCGATTTCACGGAACGAGAACCAACCGATGCCGATAGTTAATAATAAAATTAAAAGAACTACTGCGGGAATTAAAATTGCTCTGTTGCGAGCTTTGTTTATCGGACTTGCCTCAAACGTCGAAGTAGAAGCGGCGACGGTTCTGCTTGGAGTTCCGGCTTTGGAAACGCCGGTATCGGAAGCGGCGGCGGCGGCTAATGCAGAGGTAACAACGGGAGCGGCAGAAGCGGTTTTCTCTGCGGAGATTTCCTTGTCCGTAAATGTAAGTCCGCAATTTATTTTGCTGATTTTCCCGTCTTCCTTGATCGGAATAAATTGAAACGTAACTCTCTCGCCGCCTTCAAGTTTGAAATTCTGTTTAAAGGATTGATTTTCAACAACATCAAAATCCAAAGGAAAGAATTCTATAAATTCCTTGCCTTCCGCCCCGCCCCGGTAAAGTTCAAGCTCCTTTGCATCCGAGCTTAAATTAAATCTGGTTAAATTAACTCTCCTAAGATCAAAATCAGCCTTTTCTACTCCATCAACTACTACAAATATATGTGAATCTGCATTTTTTATCATAATTTCCCCCAAACTCCAGACACTAATATTCGTATCTTTTTTATCTTTAAATTCGTTTATACATCTACAATAGATTTAAAGAAACAGGATTTTCAATTATTTCTCGATAAAAACCGCCTATCTGACATAGTTTAAGGTTTTGTCATTTCTTCCGGCTTGACCAGTTCATCAAATTTTTCTCCATCCAAAATTCCCAATTCGATTGCAGATTCACGCAGCTTGATGCCTTTTTTGTGGGCATTTTTGGCAATTTTTGAAGCGTTGTCGTAACCGATATGCTGATTTAATGCCGTTACGAGCATCAATGAATCATTTAGATATTCGTCAATCTGTTCGCGGTTTAATTGAATTCCCGAAACGCAATAATCGGTAAATCCGCGGCACGCATCGTGAAGCAGACGAACCGAATGCAGGAAGTTGTGGATCATCACGGGTTTGAAAACATTTAATTCAAAATTTCCCTGCGAACCGGCAAAACCGATTGCCGCATCATTTCCCATAACTTGAGCCGCAACCATCGTCAACGCCTCGCTTTGCGTCGGATTAACTTTGCCCGGCATAATAGAACTTCCCGGTTCATTCTCCGGCAAAACCAATTCACCGATTCCGCAACGCGGTCCCGATGCGAGCCAGCGAACATCATTGGCAATTTTCATTAAACTTGCGGCAAGAGTTTTTAAACCGCCCGAAGCAAATATCAATTCATCGTGAGCTGAAAGTGCCGCAAATTTATTCGGATGAGCCTTAAATGCCAAACCCGTCAATTCCGCAATTCTCGCCGCAACTCTTTCCGAATATTCGGGATGAGAATTAAGCCCCGTTCCCACGGCAGTTCCGCCAATCGCCAGATCAAGCAAACCGCTCATCACCATATTTAATCTCTGCAAATCTCTTTCAATAAGACTCGCCCAACCGCCGAATTCCTGTCCAACCGTCAGAGGCGTTGCGTCCTGCAAATGAGTTCTGCCGATCTTCACGACATCTTTAAATTCATTAGCTTTCGCCTCAATCGCATTTTGCAATCTCTGCACCTGCGGAATAAGTTT
>JBGTKR010000184.1:0-3009 GCA_041744535.1 Pyrinomonadaceae bacterium | reverse complement strand
ATAAACAATACTTCGGACAGTTTTTCTAAGTTGTTGAAAACATTGAACTTATAAAAACGCCCTTGAAAACACTAAGTTGTTGATTCTAAAGAGCTTAACATTTTATAAACATCGAAAATCTAAAAACTGTCCGAAGTATTGGATAAACAAACCGATAATCAAAGCAAAAGCTCATATATGAGAAAAATTTAATGGCTAAAATAGGAGAAAAATTTAATGGCTAAAAATAAATTAGGTTTAATGGCGATTGTTTTATTTCTGACAATTGCAGGTGCGGCAGTCGTTTTGCAAAAAGCGACGGCACAAAAGCAAGACAAAATTCAATACAATGCCGTCTATGATTGCGGTGAAGGAAAATCAAAATTCAAAGTTTTAAGCTGCAAAGGCACTGGTAAATTCGATAGATGCGAAATCTTTTACATCAACGAACTTTCGCCCGGCGGCGGTTTCAAAGACTCGATTAATCGCGGTCAGATTGACGATATGCTCAATCGGGGCTGCAAAACCAAAAATCATCCCGTCGTCAAAAACGAAACGAACGAAACGGACGAATCCGAAAACGAAACGCCTGTTACAAAAACTGACAAAACATCAGCTAAAGATAAAACTGACGGAGTGGTTGCTTGTTTTGCGTCGGACTCTGAAGAAAGCGTAAAAAATGCCAACGAAAAAAATTTCAGAGGTGTGCTTCGCCGGTTTTGGGAAAAAAAGCCGGAAGAAAGTGGTCCAACGGTAACACTGACTTTTCAAAAAATGACAATCGGCACACCGCGTCGCTGGAGAGCGACGTTTGATGATGCTTATTCGCAAGCCGACCCGAAAAAACCGATCTATCCGGTCAGAGCGACATTTACGACCTGCACCGATTACACGGATGCCATCACAAAACGAAAGATGGAACGGATTTACGATTGTTATGTTCATAAAACCGGCGGCTGGCAGTGTTCGCAAACCGGAGCGAGCGGACCATTAGCGATGAAGGACGAAAAGGAATATACCCCGAAAAAGCGGCAGTAGTTTTATAACCGTTTTCAAATAAATGTGAGGAAAAAAAATGAAAAAACAAAATTCGATTAAAAAAGGCGGTGCAATGAAATCACTAATTCTTGTGGCATTGATAATTCTGCCGCTCATTTTGGGCTGCGGGATAATAAAAAATATCGGCAGTCGTAATTTCACCGATTTCGATCCGTATAAAGGCGATTTGACGGATTTATTAAAACCGGAAATTTCGGGCGGAATGGTCAAGTTCAAATCCAAAGGTTCACGCGACGTTGCCGCCGATTATCCCGGCTCGACCGAAGCCAAAGGTTTTACATATATGCAGGAAGGTGCAGGCGTGGAAGTTCAGGTTGACGGGGCGTTGGTCAATTATCCGACGGCGACGGCAGCAACGGAGAAACTTGCCGATTTAGCCGCCAAAAATGAAGGCACATTGACCGACAAAGGAAAAGGTGAAAAGTTCACCGCCAAAAACGGTAAGATAGTCGGCTGGACGAACGGTTCGATAATGTGCGTAGTTGTTTCCGATTTTGCAAAACCGGCGGGGAATTTTGAAGAAGCCGCACCTTTCTAAATTTCAAAAGGTAATTTTTACGGATGCTTTCTAAAAATGAAACATTGTTCAAAATGCGGTAAGAGTTTTCCCGATGCAGCAAAATTTTGCGACACGGACGGAACGGCTTTGGCTGAATCAAATGCAGAAACGCAAATGAACACACCCGTTTCTTCCTCTACCGCAACCGCTTCGCCGGCTGTTTATCAAAAAATCGAGTTTCAATCCGTGCCGCAAAATTATCCGTTGCGGGCTTTGATAAAGTTCGATGACCACGCATTCCGCGATTTTTATCCGAACGACAAATTAAGCGGCTGGATAAAACTCGAAGCGCAGGCGGATGTTCGCGTGCGGGAGGTGAGCGTTGTTTTGTGTTATCAGGAACAATACACCTCCCAAGAAAAACGGCGTGAAGTTACTTTTATGGAGGACGAAGACGGCAGAACATACCGCGATTACGATTACATCACACACGATATAGTAAATTTTGATACCTTTTTATTGAGGGAACTGCCGTTGGTCAAAGAAGAAATCATCACGGGCGGCACAAACAAAATTTTGCAATTCGATTTTATTATTCCGAAAAATGCCGTGCCGAATTATTCGGGAAAAATAATTAAAGCAGCGTGGTCGGTCAAAGTCGTTGCCCATCTGGAAACCGGAAAAATCGTTTTGGGAGAATCGTTTTTTTCGGTCGCCGTTTCGCCGCCCGGTGCTTTTGTCCAAAGCGGTTATTACGGCACTCAAACGATCAAAGATGAACAAAGGGTAAAAATGAGATTTCTGCTTCCAAAGCTGGAATACACGGAAGACGGGCGAATCATCGGACAATTGATGGTTGAACCGTTCGAGAAATTAAAGTTAAACGGCATAGACCTTAGAATTTCGTGGCAGGAAAAGGTCGAGGTTAGCGGTCAGAAAAATTCCGAAGATATTAGTTCGCAAATTTTTAAGATTGCTCAAAATATTGAACTGCAATCAGGAAAGGCTGCAAGTTTCGATTTCGAGATGCCGATCAATTCCGACGGTCGCCCGACGAGAATTTCACCATCGGGGTTAAATCGTTCTGTTTGTTCTATCAAAGCCCGGACGGATAAAAAGGCTTGGGTTAAATTCGGCAGCAGCGATTCGGAAGTTGAAGCGGAAATTTATCTTTATAACGGAAATAAAAAATGAGCATTTTTCGTTTAGAAGCTGTTTGGAAACTCTAAATAATCGCTGAAAGCGATAAATTTGCTAGCGGCGGGTAAAGTGTAACGAAGTGAAACGACACCCGCCGTTAGATCGAAAACAAATTATCGCTCGCTGAAAGTGTGAGCCATTACATCTGGCGATAAATGCGACACTTACAGCGTCGGAGAACCTTTTCTAACTTAACGTCGGGTAAGCCAAAGGCTCAACCCGACGCTATCGAAAATTTCGCTTTCAGCGAATAGAAAGGAGTTTTCAAACAG
>JBGTKR010000183.1:0-16509 GCA_041744535.1 Pyrinomonadaceae bacterium | reverse complement strand
TGTGTCTTTCGCGCACAAACTATGATGTTGAAATCGAGCATCTTTTAGCAAAATTGTTGGAAAACGACGATACGGATTTGCATAAAATCTGCCATCATTACGAGGTAAATGTTGATCGCTTGTCAAAAGACGTGAACACGGCTCTCGATCGCCTGAAGACGGGAAATAATCGAAATCCGGGTTTGAGTCCGCGCATTCCGAAACTCGTGCAGGACGCGTGGCTCCACGCTTCGATCGATTTCGGCGCGGCGCGTGTGCGTTCCGGTCATATTATTTTGTCGCTGCTGGTGGACGAAGATTTTGCGCGTCAGGCGCGTGATATTTCCCGCGAATTCACGCATATTTCGGTCGAATCTCTGCAAAAGGAATTGCCCGGTATTACGGCGGAATCAGCGGAAGCCCGCGATGCCGCTGTTTTGGGCGAAGGCGGAGCTTCAAACGGAAATCAGGTGATGCCGGGCGTTCCGGGCAAAACCAAAGCGCTCGATCAATACACGGAAGATTTAACCGGAAAAGCTCTTGCCGGAAAAATCGATCCGATTCTCGGGCGCGATTTCGAAATCCGCCAGATCGTTGATATTTTAACGCGTCGCCGCCAGAATAATCCGATTTTAACGGGCGAAGCGGGCGTTGGAAAAACCGCTGTGGTCGAAGGCTTTGCCCTGAGAATCGCGCAGGGCGACGTTCCCGAACCGCTCAAGAATGTCGCGGTCAGAACTTTGGATTTAGGTCTTCTTCAAGCCGGCGCAGGCATCAAAGGCGAATTTGAAAATCGTCTGAAATCGGTAATTGACGAAGTTAAAGCGTCGCCGCAGCCGATTATAATGTTTATAGATGAAGCGCATACGATGATCGGCGCGGGCGGCGCGGCAGGTCAAAATGACGCGGCAAATCTTTTGAAACCGGCTCTGGCGCGCGGCGAACTGCGAACGATCGCGGCGACGACCTGGGCGGAATACAAAAAGTATTTTGAAAAAGACGCCGCCTTAGCGCGACGTTTTCAGGTTGTCAAAGTTGACGAACCCGACGAAGAAAAAGCGATTTCGATGATGCGCGGCATTGCCGATAAAATGGAAGAGCATCACAACGTACGCATTTTGGACGAAGCGGTTGTTGACTGCGTCAAACTCTCGCACCGCTACATCACGGGTCGCCAGCTTCCCGATAAATCGGTTTCCGTTTTAGATACGGCTTGCGCCAAGGTTGCCATCGGACAAGGCGCGACTCCGGCGACGGTCGAAGACGCGACGCGGCGGATTCAAAATCTGACTTCCGAAATCAATTCGCTCGAACGCGAACAGGTAACGGGAACGGATCACGACGAACGGATCGAGGAATTAAAGGCGAAAAAAGCGAAAACCGAAGAAGAACTCGCCGTTTTGAGCAAGCAATGGGAAAAGGAAAAAGATCTGGTCGCGCAAATCCAAACGATTCGCACCAAACTCGAGCTTTCGAGACTCGACGCAAAACTTCCCTTTGACGAAACTTCGAATATGGACGCGGCAACCATTGATGCGCCGGAAACTTCTGCGGCTGCCGCAACTGCCGAAACTTCCGCCTCGACTTCCGGGGAAGGAACGGCTCCGGCAATGACCGAAGAGGCAACTCAGGAAATTGCGACCGGAAAAGCCGAAGATACCGATCTTCTAAAATCCGAACTCAAGCGTCTGACCGCCGAACTCCACGAAGTTCAAGGCGAAACGCCCCTGATGCAGCCGGTCGTTAATTCGCAGACGGTTGCCGAAATCATTTCGGGCTGGACGGGAATTCCGATCGGAAAAATGGTGGCGGATGAAATTCACGCGGTTTTGAATTTGAAACACACGCTCGGCGAAAGAGTTCTCGGACAAGATCACGCGCTGCACGAAATTGCCGAACGCATCAAAACTTCGCGCGCCGGTTTGACCGACCCGAAACGCCCGATCGGTGTTTTCCTGCTTGTTGGCACGTCCGGTGTCGGCAAGACCGAAACCGCACTCGCGCTGGCAGATTCGCTCTACGGCGGCGAACGCAATCTGATTTCGATCAATATGAGCGAATATCAGGAAGCGCACACGGTTTCGAGCCTGAAAGGCTCGCCTCCGGGATATGTCGGCTACGGCGAAGGCGGAGTTTTGACGGAAGCGGTTCGTCGCAAACCTTATTCGGTCGTTCTGCTCGATGAAGTCGAAAAAGCGCATCCGGACGTGATGGAACTTTTCTATCAGGTTTTCGATAAAGGCGTTTTGGAAGACGGCGAAGGACGCGAGATTGATTTCAAAAACTGTGTCATCTTGCTGACGTCAAACGTCGCCACCGACACGATTATGAAACTCTGCGCCGATCCCGACACCAAACCCGATCCCGACGGTTTGATTGAAGCGATTCGTCCCGAACTTGTTAAAGCATTTAAACCCGCGCTTTTAGGAAGAATGGTAACAGTTCCGTTTTATCCGATTTCCGATGAAATTATGCGGGCAATTATCCATCTCCAGCTTCGTAAAATTGAACAACGCATTGCGACAAATCACAATGCAAAATTCACTTACGATGATTCGGTGATTGATACGATCTCCGCCCGATGCACGGATGTTGATTCGGGCGCACGCAACGTCTATAACATCCTGACCGGAACGATGTTGCCGGAAATGTCCGGCGAAGTTCTGTCGAGAATGGCAAGCGGCGAGGGAATTAAATCAGTTCACGTAACAAGCGGCGAAAATTCAAATTTCGCTTACGAAATAAATTAGATGACATTTTCGCTTGAGCAAAAGAGCAGATTTCTTAATCTGCTCTTTTGCTCAAAAACGCGAATTTCTTAACTTAACTGTTCCATTTTTCAGCTACTAAATAATTCAAACTATTTAGCAACTATCAACAATCTGAAGGAGTAAAAGAATTTATGGCACAATATCAAATCGGAACAAGCGACCCGACCATAACTCCTGATGCGGGCGCAGGTGTTTGGAATTCTGTATCAACTACACTTGAAATGCGGCTGAAAAAGGGCGCAATTCTTTCAAATATGGGTGCGGCTTATGCAGTTATCGGCGATGATGCGGCAAAACATTTAATTCATTATTTTAATAACACGGGCAACGATTACACGATCGATCTCCAAAATTTAATTGACAACGTAACAAACGAAAAAAATCTTTTTGAAAGTGAAATTGCCATTGCCAAACGATTTGTCGAAACGCTTCCGGTCGGCACACACCAAATCACATCGGGAAGAGCAACCGGCGGTTATATTACAAAAGCCGAAAACTGGAATTGGTTTTTTGCCGTCGGCGGTTATTCGGTTTGGGGCAAAGGAACGGCAAAGATTACGGTTAATGCCACCGGTCAAAAATCATACGAACTCGATTTTGAGTATAAATTTTTCGACCGTTACAATTGGGACGGCGGAAAATCGGTTGATATTTTCGGGGTTACGATTACCGATGAATTTATGGGAAGATTTCACCGCGAAGGATTGGCAAAAGAATTTAATATGTATGGCTCGGTGAAAAGAAAACTGTCCTGGGGCGCACCGACGGCAAGTTCGGCAACAACCAGTCGCGGAGGCAGGTGAAATTAAAATGAAACTGCTCGTTTTGTGTATTATTGCATTTTCAGTATTTTCCGTCCAAAGTTGTAATTTAAGATTAAACGATGAAAAATCTATGAAATATACGATTTCTGAAATTGAAACCCTTTCGGATTTGAAGTTTCCGGATGATTCCGAAATTATTTTTAATTCCGGCGATGAAGGACGCGGTGGTAAGGATTATCTCGAATTGATAATCTTTTCGCCGGCTCAAGTAAAATTCCCCAGCGAAACTTATCAGGGCGGTGCTGCCGAATCTTTGCAATTGATTAAGGATTCAATGTCGCAATACGATTTCGGCTCAATCAAAAATCAAGATTCGATTGAGTCAATTTGGGAAAACAAAAACGGTAAATGGCAAGCCAAATCGGCGGAAACATCAAAAGGCTTCTATTTGCGTTTGGAAAATTTTAAATGAGCCGGAAGATATCCTGAATCTTAAGTCAAATAACTATATAAACACAGAGAATTCAACACTTTAGCAAAAATTCTTTGGTCGTCGAAATATCTGTTTAGTTACGCTCAACGATTTAAAAAAGTTTGGATGTCGGTTTTATATACAGCAAGTTTAAATGTTTAGAAGCTGTGATCAAACTCTTGAGTTCCGATAAGGGTGGTGTTGCAGAATTTATGCTGAAGAAAAATACTTTCGGAATAAGTGATATGTGATAAGTAGCAGGTGATAAATATTTCTTTGATAAAACTTATCATTTATCACTTATCACCTTTTACTTATTCCGAATTGTAAAGTGATGAAATCTTCGTTTAGCATAAATTCTGAAACACTACCGATTATAATAGAGAGCAAATTTCATTCTATAAATATCACGCTCTTACGGAGATAATTGGTAAATTTTTAAACAGATTCTTAGACAACCGTCTTAACTTTAACTTAAAATCTATGCCGACTACACAAGACCGAAGATTGATGAGCATCGCAACTCCTTTAGGCAAGGATTATTTGCTGCTCAACCGGCTGTCGGCAACTGAAGGACTTTCAAAACTTTTCTCTTTTGAAGTCGAACTTCTGCACGAAGAAACGTCTCCCGGTTTTGAGCCGACAATTGTTGAAGCTAAATCAATTCTCGGACAAGGCGTAACGATCAGCATCAATCAGCGCGATAATACGAAACGCTCGTTCAGCGGCATCGTCAATCAATTTTCACAGGGCAATCGCAATACGCGTTTTTCATTTTATTACGCGACCATTGTGCCGCATATCTGGATTTTGACGCAAAAACGTCAGAGCAGAATTTTTCAGCATAAAAGCGTTCCCGATATTCTGCGCGAGGTTTTTAGCGGATTTGAAGTTTCTTACGAAATTCAAGGACAATTTAAACCGCGCAATTACTGCGTTCAATACAATGAAACCGATTTCGATTTTGCATCGCGGCTGATGGAAGAAGAAGGAATTTTTTATTTCTTTGAGCATAAAAACGGACAGCATAAAATGATTGTTGCCAACACGCCGCAATCGCATCCGAACTGTCCTGAGAAAAACGAGATTCCGTATTTTATCAAAGTCGAAAGAAGCGACGAAGATTTTATCAGTTCGATCCACACCTGGCAGACCGATCATCGAATGCAAAGCGGCAAAGTTACGTTTTGGGATTATCATTTTCAGACTCCGACCAACAAACTCGATGCTTCGCAGCCGAGCTATTTTAATATTGCCGATATGCGGAAACTGGAAATCTATGAATATCCGGGCGGTCATGCGCGAAAATATGATGATATTGATTCCGGCGGCGGCGAGCGTTCCGATATTAGAAATATATTTGATGACAAACAAAAAAATGTCGAAACCGCGATGCAATCTCTGGACGCGCAATATCGCGTAACAAGCGCATCATCGGATTGCTCATCAATTACCGCCGGTTACAAATTTACGTTTTCAAACCACGTCAGTGCCGGAGAATATGTGATTACTTCCGCGTTGCACGAAGCCGAACAAAATCCGTCCTACGTTTCCGACGACGAGATCGAAGAACCTTACACGAATAATTTCAGCTGTATCCTTCACGGCAAAGGCAATCCGCCGTTTCGCCCGATCAGACAAACTCCGAAACCCTTAATTCAAGGAAGTCAGACGGCTTATGTCGTCGGACCGGCGGGTGAAGAAATTTTTACAGACAAATTCGGTCGCGTCAAAGTCCAGTTTCACTGGGATCGGCACGGACAGGTTAATTCCGATAGTTCGTGTTGGGTGCGCGTCGCGCAGACGTGGGCGGGCAACAAATGGGGTGCGGTGTTTATTCCGCGAATCGGAATGGAAGTCATTGTTCATTTTCTTGAAGGCGATCCCGATCAGCCGATTATTACAGGCTGCGTCTATAATTCCGAAGCGATGCCGCCTTATACTTTGCCGGATGAAAAAACAAAATCAACCATCAAATCCGATTCTTCAAAAGGCGGCGGCGGATTTAACGAATTTCGCATCGAAGACAAAAAAGGCTCGGAGCAGATATTTATTCACGGCGAGAAGAATCTCGATGTCCGCATCAAAAACGATGCGATGGAATTGATTCAAAAAGACCGCCATTTGATTGTTAACAACGATCAACTCGAAAAAGTTAAAAAAGACAAACATCTGCAGGTCGGCGGCGATAAGAACGAGAAGGTTGACGGATCGGTTTCGCTCAAAGTCGGAAGCGATATACAGGAAAAAACCGGACAAAAATACGCGCTCGAAGCCGGAATGGAAGTTCACATCAAAGGCGGAACGAATGTCGTCATCGAATCCGGCGCGACTTTAACCTTAAAAGTCGGCGGAAATTTTATCAATATCAATTCGGGCGGAATTTTTATTAAAGGCACGATGGTGATGATCAACAGCGGCGGCGCGGCAGGCACAGGCGCGGGAGCAAGTCCCGAACTGCCGAAAGAACCGAAAGAAGCCGACACCGCCGTTCCGGGACAAAGAACTCCGCCGCCGTCGCCGAAAGCTCCGCCGACTAAACCGGAATTTGTCAGTCCGGCGGCAATGGTGATGATCAACGCCGCGCAAACCGGAAAAGCATTTTGCGAAATTTGTTCGAGAGAATCATCCCCGGATTTAGTGATACCTGTCGAAGCCAAAACAGTTAAGCCTGAACTGTTTACCGAGCCTGTTAAGGTACAAACACCGGATGTTCCGCCTCCGGTTTCTGAAAAAAAAGAAACAACTCCGCCGATAGTAGTTCCGCCGCAGAAAAAGCAGGAAGAAAAAAAAGACTGGATTGAGATAATTCTTGTTGATATGGACGGCAAGCCTGTTCCGAATGTGCGCTATAAAATTACTCCGCCGGGCGGCGGTACACCGCAGGAAGGAAGATTAAACGAACACGGACAAGCCGGTTATTATCAAATAGAACCCGGCGAATGCAAAATTACATTTCCTGATCTGGATAGAGATGCGTGGGAATAATTTTATTTAATTTGATTGAATGAGAAATTTGATAAGCGTAAATTAACTAATCCGAAGAATTGAAAGAAAATGATCAAAGAGCAGTTGAATAAATATTTATTCAGACAAAATCACTACACATACACGGTTTTAGACGGCGCAGCGGTGCCGGATTTACCTGTGAAATTATATGAGATGAATGCCCGCCACATTTGTTTATATCGCGGCGATTTATCTCCTGACCTGGTTTATGTTGCACCTTATCTTGTTCATTTAATACCCGGAACGGATTTTACAAACTGGCTGTTATCCGAATGCTGGGGGAAACATTGGGGTATTTTTGCCCAAACCCGTTTATCAATCACCGGAATGCGTAAACATTTTCGTTCGCTTCTTATCGTCTATGATGAAACGGGCAAGCCTCTGCTTTTTCGTTATTATGATCCGAGAGTTTTTTTGACATATTTGCCGACTTGCACGGATAAAGAAGCCAAAACTTTTTTCGGCACGATTAACTATTATTTTGCTGAAGTTGCCGATGGCGCACAATTGCGCCGATTTAGTTTTGAAGACAACAAATTGAAAAAAACAAATTTAGCCGTTGAGGTTAAAAAGTGAAATTTTTATCAAAATAGGATAGATCAATGATTATTCGCTCTGAACAAATGGAAGTATTTGAATCAGCCGCCCAAGAAGATTTTGTGCGACGACTCGGCACGCATCTATGCGAAAACTATTCAAATTCCGTTGTCCGTCTTCCCGACCAAGAAGCGTTTATCAAAGAATTGCCCGAAGAAACACTCGATCGATTAATCCGCTGCAGCATCGCCCGTGCCCGCAGTTATCAGCTTAGTTTTGAATCTTCAATTTCCGCTTTCAGCGCAATAATGTTTGATGTCGCGCCAAATTTCGATAAACACAGCATGAGTAAATTGTGTTTAAATGATCAAAACATCGAACCGAATGCCCGGCTCAATGAATTATTAAAAATTCTGACCGAAGAGCATTGGGACAAGATCCGAAAAGATTATGATGTCAATGTCTGGCAATCAGATCCGGAAAACCCGAAAGACCCGGAAGCTGTCGAGGGAAAAGCAAGTCCTGAGAATTCTGATTTCGCCGCAACCGTGATGAACGCCGGAAATACCGAAAAACCCGATAAATCGCCGACCGCAAAGAATCCCGATTTTGATGAAACCGTGATGAATTTCGAAACCGTGAAAAAACCGGAAAAAACCGCAGATGCTGAAGATTTTGATTTTCTCGATACCGTTCTTAATATTGATTTAACAAAGGAGTAACACTTTAATGGCTACGGATACAGCCAATAGAATCAGTCAAACACAAAACTCCTTTCCGGCGCAAAAACCGGGAGCGGTTGCCCAATGCCCGGTCAAAGATAAGGTCGCTGAAGAATCTACCACACCGGTAGATACAAAAACCGCTTTTCACCTGACGCAAAATCTGGCACAACCGATGGTCGCAATGAGCCAGCCAGCCGAACCGCAAAAGGAAAAGAAAGCCTGGATCGAGATAATACTGGTTGATATGGACGGCAACCCCGTGCCGAATGTCCGTTACCGCATCACGCCGCCGGGCGGCGGTGCGCCGCAGGAAGGAAGGCTCAACGAACACGGACAAGCCGGCTATTATAAAATTGAACCCGGTGAATGCAAAATTACTTTCCCGGATTTAGATAAAGACGCTTGGGAGTAAAATTTATGGCAATAAATTATCAAGTTAAACAAGGCGATTGCATTTCGAGCATTGCATTTGAAAACGGTTTTTTTCCCGATACGATCTGGAATCATCCGAATAATGCCCAGCTAAAGGAAAAACGAAAAAATCCAAACGTGCTTATGCCTGGAGATATGGTTTTTATCCCTGATAAACGAGTCAAAGAAGTCAGCGAACCGACCAATCAGGTGCATAAGTTTCGTATGAAGAATGTGCCGGCAAAACTCCGTATTCAATTTCTTATTGAGGATGAACCTAGAGCAAATGTCGCATACGAGCTTATTGTTGATGGAACACTTGTTTCGAAGCCCGGCGACTGCAGTGATAGTGCCGGATTTGTATCTTGTTCGCTCTTACCAGATGCGAAAGAAGGAATGCTAACAATGATTGAGGACGGAATCAAGACAGAATATGCGCTAGTTTTTGGTCAACTTAATCCTGTTGATGAGATAACGGGTATTCAACAAAGACTTTTCAATCTAGGACATTATTTTGGGACAATAGATGGAAAATTATCAGAAGAACTTGAGGAAGCTATTATCGAGTTTCAAGAAGATTTTGGGCTTCAAGTGAATGGAGCGTTAAATATGGAAACAAAAAACAAACTCCTTTCTGTTCACGATTTTGATTAGGAGATGTTCACGATTTTGATTAGGAGAGAAATATATGGACGCACAAAGAAATGCAGAACCGATTCGAGTCATAGTGGAAAGAAGTATTAACGGGGCTTCTACTGGCAACAGTACCAAACTGATATTAAAACTAATATCAGTTGACCATCATTTTGTGCCGACCGTGGACGGATCAGATGAAGATCTCCAGATAAAGTACAAGATTCGAGGACTCTCTGAAAGAAAGGTATTGCTTCGTATAAGTTCTCAACACCACAATCCGCAAATTATTTATGAACGGAAATTAACAAAAGAAGAAAAGAGTCGCGGAAATAAGAAAATAATACGATGGAATGGAGAAACAAATTGCACGTCAGGACCGCTTCAAGGGAAACTGGTTAATCCAATATCAGGCGACCTTAAGGTACAGCTAGTATTTAGGGATAAAGTAAGAAAAGGAAATACGAAAAAAACACGAGTCCTTTACAGAAAAATACAATTGGAGCCCTTATCCTGGTTGGAAGCATACAAGGCGGCTTCTCTACAAACAACCGATAATTTTCCGTTGACTGCTTCTGACGATATAAAAAAATTGTGGATTCAATATCGATTAAATGAATTGGGATACGTTGCGGGACCGCTTGTCAGCCCGCCTAACGATAATGACATAATGCGCGCGCTTTTCCGGTACACCCAAGCACATCCCGATCAGCAGTTTCCCAAAATATACGAGTTTCAGACACTTCAAGCGGGAGCCGCAGGTAATTGCGGTTGGGGTTGGAAAGCTATCTGGGATCAAAAATACGCCGGTTTAGATAATTTGTGTCAGGGAACTACGTTGCCAGCCGGTCTCGCCCTTCTAAATGCTTTAATAAACAGTGAACAACCCCGACCGGATGTTTTTACCGATTCCGGTAAACTGGCAGAAAAACGTCTTCAATCGCGTGTTATTTTGGATCACGACATTTATTATTTTAATAATGAAAACACTGATCCGGATGCTCACACAGAATACGATAAGGAATTTCTAAACAAATTCAGTTGTCCTATTAGAGTTAAGGTTCAGTTGGTTTCCAGAAAGGACCCCGATGCAAAGGCAGAAGGCGTATTTTCTCCTGAAGCGGTTGGTCCGGTTCATATTGAGTGGCGTTTATTTGATCCGCCTGAAAATATGGTAAATGTACCGATGCCTGTTACAGCAGATGTTCCCGCCGACTTCAAATCTAAAACCAGAAATTATTTACAACAGACTCAAATGGCGCGAGCCGGTAGTTATGGAAACAAGATAAATGCCCTGGATAACTGCCCGGAAGACCTTGGCGGCGTTCGTACTGCTGTAGCTAACGATGTAACCAAACATTTTTTTGCCGTTCCTAATGCCTGCAGTTCCGTTTCGCCGGATACCCACCGGTTTATTTCCATAGCTAAATCCGATGCTCCTAAAGAACATCTCGGAACTGTTCCCGTCTTTTTTCAGGGGTCTTATATTGCCGGAGACAATTATACAATTCAAGCCAGATTGGTCTGGGATCAAATCGGACACGGAGATGAACTAAAAGCCGCACACCACGAATTAGTCGGGTTAAGCCGTTGTTTCGATCCGCAAATAAACTATTTGGGAATGGATAAGACTGATCCGATGATCGTAGAATCCTTACGCCTTACCATTTGGCGGCGACATCATATATTGCAGGAAATTATTTGGTCGGAAATGAACTATCAGCCGATAAAGTGGGAGCCGGTTGTCAGGAATTTTGAAGCGGCTCACATTATTCTTGTTCCTCCTACTGTGCAGCCCCAACATATTGAGAATGTTTTCCTGCAAACGACAGAAAGAAATCGTCTTCTCCAGGCATTAAAAGACGGATTGATTAATGGTCAGCCCGATAAAAACAACAAAGTTGTAAAAGAGTTTGAGAAGCTCAATAATTCCATAGCATTTCACCGCGAAGCATTTTATCCGATGGCAATGCCTGTCTTCAATGAAATCAGTCCGTCAAACTCAGGAACCCCAACAGAGCGTTTTCAAAAATATGCACTTTATTTAGATGGGCTTAGAAATGAGTATCCAACATACGGCTATTTAAGAGAATTTTTTCTGGCGTTACGGAAAGAGTACGACAAACTTGGAAGGAAACCGGGATTGCTGGTTTTAAGGGGAGCATTATTCCCGCATCCTGGTTTGGGTGTTCCAAATGATGTCAGTCTCGCGACGCAAAAGGTCCGGGCTGAATACAAATATCCTTATCGAGCCATAAGTACCGGCGGAGATCATGGCATCGTTTTTTTAGACGAAGATTCAAACAATAAATTTGAAGAAACATTTTTTACCAGTCATGAAATAGGACACAGCCTTTTTCTTACCCATCTATTTCAGTTTGCCGGCGACCATGATAATGACCAGAATTGCATAATGACATACAATTCACAGAATGGCGGCGCATCTTTGGGCTGGGCATCCAAACCCGAAAGTATTCCAACAAAATTTAGCCTGTCTGTTTCTCTTTATGCTAACAAATCTGGGATTCCTTCCTATGGAAAGGTCAGTGGTAAATTCGAGAGGGAAAACCCCAAGTCTTATCTATTTGAAGGAACATCTTCCGAATGTGAGAAGGCTTTAAGAAGTTTTGAATTCACCCCTGACAGAAAACTGGATCAGGATCTGATAATTGAACTCAAGTTGAATCGCACAGCCTCTCTACCTCCATCCTTATCGGTAAAACTTCCTTATTCTGTCAATGTCGGGTCTCAGGATAGATCCCTAAAGCCATTTGAAACTATACGTGTAACTACACCTAATCCAACAGCAACACAGCCATTTTTCTGTGGAAAATGTTTACTCAAACTACGTGGTTGGAAAGTCCGTGACGGCGGCATCAATAATCCAATCGGACCTAACATTATCGCAAAATCCAAAGCAGTGCCGGTTAATCCTCGTATGGAAAGCACGGGTATTTTTATGCAAGGCGGAGTCATTGAACTTGATGATAATAAGTTGTTTCATCTGAACTTAGATTCCAGATATCCAAATAATCAGCAGCTTAAAACAGGACCGCTCCGATTCCTTCACCCTCATAACTTATCGTGGGAAAGCAGCGACGGTAATCTTGCTTCTCTAAGTGATGTTTTCATACGAGAACATGTAAAATTTAACAAGCCGACCCAGAGCAGTCCTTTTAATGTAAATGCGGATGAGGATCAAGAATTTTACCAGGTTGGAACAAAGGGTGATGCCGGAAGTTCGGAAGATACGCATTCAATTCGTTTACCGGCACTAGTATGTGATGGAACAACCGGCACTCATATCGGTCAACAGTGGTATCAATACAGTTTGGATGGTCAAAAGTGGGAAAACATTGAGGGTGCTGCTTTTATAATTGAGAAAACTGTTTATCAAGGGACAAAAGGGTTAGTACTTAAGTTTAAAAAAATCAATTGGCTACCTTACAACAAAATAGATTATAATTTTGAAATTCATTATTCTGTTGGTCCATTACTCAATATTCCGGTCAAAATTTACAATGTCACGCCTGAAAAAAAACAACCCTCCGTAGGAGCAGTATTCAAAGTTTGGGGGGGGCAGGCTGTAAGTGTTCTTGATAGTGGCAATAAAATTCCGACAACCGAAAAAGAATTAAATAAGCAGGGATTTTTAGCGCCTAAACCCTGGTTGTAGGAATTTTAAAATCTTAATCGGCGATAATATTTCGAATCTGTATCCATACGCATCTGATTCTTATAAATTGATTTCAAAACTAAACCAGAATTTAAGTGTGTCAAATAATCTATGTAAACGAATGAATTCATTTACATAGATTATTTGACACACTACCTAAAGGTCGCTTTTTATATCCAATGCTGATCGGAAAAATTTCTGATGATTGGTTTATAATGTGATAATTACGAAAGTTCTTTCAATGCAGTATCCGCATAAAATCTAATTCTAGTCTAAAGTAGAAATATCATTAGTGTCCAGTTAAAAACGTTTTTACAGCCGTAAGAGATTGATATTTGATTAGTTGCAGCTATTTTGCGATTTCTCGACTTCAATTTAACTTTTGACTGGCAAAATGATGTATCGTTTATTTACTTACATTTAGCAAACACTATAGAACTTGAACTGCCGCCGCAATTTGAACCGGCGCAAACGCCTCCCGTCATCGGATATAATTACCAAATTTACATACTCGGACACGACAAAATTCTTGCCGTTAATCCGGAAGGAAAACTGATTTGGCAGAATTCTTTGGAAAAGAAGATCAGCGGCGCATCTATAACGAAAAACGAACAGCTTTTGATTTCCGCCGAAAACGAGCTTTTGGCTTTTGACACAAAAGCCCGGCAAAAAATAGTTTTTGCTTTGTCAGACGACAGTATCAGCACCTCGCCGATTTTAACGGCTAAAGGAGAAATTCTTCTGGCATCGAGAAAATCTCTCTACTGTTTAACTTCAAAATGATTAAAAAAACACTAATTTTGCAGATATTCAAACGGATTGTCTGCCAGAACGACGCGCATATTTACTTGTCCGAAAAGTGTTTCGATATACGCGCTGAAGCGGTGCAGGATCGGCACGAGGTCTTTTTTGTTTTTTGTAATTAAAACTTCTTCGATAAATCTCTCGATCGTTTCCTTGTCTTTATAAAACAGAAAATGCTGGGTTCGGTCGCGGAAATCGATCAATTTTTCGTGCAGTTTATCGAGCGGAAAACTTTCGGGATTCTGTTCGGCATTTCGCACGTCCTGCAGCATATTCCACATTTTTTGCCGCAAAAGCATCGAATGCTCGAATTTGACTTTCAGATTCGGGAAAATCTGATCGGCTTCGATCAAAGGATCGAGTAGTTTTCCAAAAGTTATTAAAGTCAATTGAAAACTGTCATTTAAAAGCGCGTAAGCCGTTTCGATCTTGGCATAGACCGAAGGGGTTGTGCGAATATCAACCAGACCGGAAAGTTCATGATTAAAGACTTTACGCAGTTCGATCGAAGCCGTGTAAGCCGCCCCGTCGAGCGTGCCGAAAAGCTCGTCTTCTTCATCGGGAAAGCGCAAAAGACGATTATTGATAAACGCGGTCATCTCGTTGACCTGTTCGTAAATGCGCGAGAAAATCAAAAGCGTGGGCTTTAAGGGTTCGTCATGTTGGAGCATTTCGCCGACGACGCTGAGCCATTTCAGAATTTTGGCAAGCCGCGGCAAAACGAGCTGCAGATCGGCTTTGGCGGAAAAAGCGATCGGTTTTGATTCGAGCAGGTTGATGAGACTTTCCGGCAGAGATTTTTCGCCTGTTTTTTCGGCGGTTTTAATAAGTTTGTCGAAAACGGCAACAGTTTTAAATTTATCGGAAAGCAGATTGCTCCACGCCGTCCATTCGCCGAACTTGAGCGGCGCGGCGCGCAAAACGCCTTCATTTAACAAAATCGCATCCTTTAAGGTCTGCGAAAGCTCGAAAATTTCTTTGGAAGAAAAATCAAGGCTCGTTTGATCTTCGTTTTTAATTGTTTTTCCGAGCTGAAAAGCAAGCCGCGAACATAAAAGAAATGTCGAATGCGTCAGGCGAAATTCCCGCGTCCAATCTCTGACGGAAATTTTTGCGCGGTTGTCTTCAGCAAAAGAATGGTTGCGGATATTGAGAAAACTCTCCACACCCGACAGCCATAAACCGAGTTGAAATATTAATTCATCGGCACTTTGGACTGGAAAATTTTCATTCATTCCGGCATTTGCCGCAGATGAATTCGGCGGATTAAGAGTTGAAGTTTGACTGACAGCAATATCCAAGATTAGAGTTTCCTTACGAAAGTTTCGTCGGCTAAAGGGCGTGTGCGGAATTTTCCGCTATTTACTTTATAACTTAAGCGATACCTTTTTGGCAACAAAAATGTCAAAATGTTATTTTTCAGTTATCCTTTATCAGTTGATAAAACATACATTTATCGGATAAAACTTAAACTAAATTATCAGGAAAATCAAATGGAACTTCTTGTTGCAACCAGAAATCCGGGGAAAATAACGGAATTACGAGAATTATTGGCGGGTTTACCCTTTCAATTGCGCGGTTTGGATGAATTTCCGCAGATCGCCGACGTTGAAGAAACCGGCGCAACATTTGCCGAGAACGCATTTTTGAAGGCGAAAATCTACGCTGAAAAAACCGGACTTTATGCGTTGGCGGACGATTCGGGTTTGGAAGTTGAGGCTCTAGGCGGTGCACCCGGCGTTTTTTCCGCCCGTTACGCCGGAGAAAACTCGAGCAATGCAGAAAAAATCAATAAATTACTGGATGAATTAAATAAAACCGAAGACGGAGAGCGTCTTGCCAGATTTGTCTGCGTAATGGCATTTGCCGGTAAGACGGGCGAAATAATTCATTTTGAAGAAGGATTCTGCGCGGGCAGAATCGCCGCAAATCCTTCCGGAACAAACGGTTTCGGCTATGATCCGGTTTTTATTCCCGAAGATTTTTCGGAAACTTTCGGCGAATTGCCCGAAAACATTAAGCAAAACATCAGCCACCGGGCGCGTGCAACAAAGAAAATAATTCGATTTTTACGCGATTTTATTGCGCCCTAACTTGACCAATCGTGTTTTCGCCTGTAGAATTCGGCATTTGGTAATGTTTCTTATATGAAACAAATCAAGGACGGGGCGTAGCACAGCCTGGTAGTGCGCTCGGTTTGGGACCGAGAGGTCGGATGTTCGAATCATCTCGCCCCGACCAGCTATTTTTACATAACTTGGCAATCTTGCCCTTTATGGGTTTGCATTTTTGCAAGCAAATATGTTCAATTAAGTAGTATTTACATTCACAATAACTTTTGGAGGTTAAATTATAATTATGGCAGATCGTATGACACAAACGGATATCGTCAACCACATGGCTGACAAAACAGGAATGAAAAAATCTGATGCAAAAGATTTTTTTAGTGCTTTGGCTGAACTCGCAACCGACGAAGTCAAAAAGAACGGAGAATTTACCATTCCGGGCTTTGGAAAATTGGTTAAAGCTGAACGCAAAGCGCGTGAAGGTCGTAATCCGGCAACCGGCAAACCGATCAAAATTCCTGCTAAAACGACCGTTAAATTCCGTGTTGGCAAAGCTATGAAAGATGCCGTCGGCGGATAATTGATACATCAATCTTAAACTATAAAAAAGACCGGTAAATCTGCGGATTTGACGGTCTTTTTATTTGTTTTTGCCTTATCTT
>JBGTKR010000182.1:0-6924 GCA_041744535.1 Pyrinomonadaceae bacterium | reverse complement strand
CTGTGCAAACGCTTGATTATTCGCTTCTAAGAACGCCTTGCCGCGAAGCCACAAAGCATAGTCGCCGAGTTCGGTTTTCTCCGCAAAAACATTTGAATCGAGAATCGCCGCCGCTCCGTTCGCATCGCCCGATTCAAGTTTAATTCTCGCTCTTAAAAGTCTTGCCAACGCTCCCGTTTTCGTCCCCGCAAAACGCGATTCGATATTTGCCACCACCGCTTCCGACGGAAGTCGCCCGTCATTCGTCATCTGCCGCAAAGATTTTAAAGCCGCATCCTCAGCCGGAAGCGGTTGCTGTGCCGAACAGCTAATTGTAAAAGGTATAATCAATCCCAGTCCGATAAATAAAAAGGCGAATAATTGACTTGATTTTCTATAAAAGTTTTTGATAAATAACATATTTGATTTTCTTTTCTCCGAATCTTTGATGCGTGAATGTAAAGTGCTTTTGTCTTTATAGTTTGTTGAAATTTTTCTTTTAAGATTTGAGTGTTTGTTGTATGATTACTTGAAGATTCTAAGTTATAAAAAGAGAGGTTTCAAGATGTATAGATTTTTTCTCATACTCATTTTCGTTTTTGCATTTTCGTTAAATGCTTTTTCCCAAACTCCGCAACCGACGGCTACCCCTAAAGTTGATGATGATATTGTAAAAATATCCACGACCTTAATTCAAGTTGACGTGAGCGTAACCGATAGAAGCGGGAAAGTTATCACCGATTTGAAACCGGAAGATGTCGAGATTTACGAAAACGGTAAAAAACAGGAAATTACAAATTTTTCATTTATTTCCACCGGTAGTGAAACGATCAGAGATCAGCCGGAAAATAATGCAAAAGATAAATTAAGTCCCCCGCCCGTTCCGACAAAAGTAAAGCCCGAACAAGTTCGCCGAACTATCGCTTTAGTCGTTGACGATCTGACGCTTTCGTTTGAAAGCACGCATTTTGTCCGCCGTGCTTTGCGGAATTTTGTCGAAAAACAGATGCGGGAAGGCGACCTTGTGGCAATTATCCGTACGGGCGGCGGCATCGGTGCGTTACAGCAATTTACAACCGATAAACGTCAGCTTTATGCCGCAATTAAAAAAGTCCAATGGAATTTGCGGAGCAGCGGCGGCGTTTCCGCTTTTGCTCCGCTTGAGCCGTCGCCTCTGGAAAGTGTAAAATCGGCTGGCGGTGATGTCAGCGATGAACAACTTGAAGAAGAAAAACAGAGGATTCAGGAAGCTAATGAATTCAGGGAAAATTATTTTGCCGTCGGAACACTCGGAGCGATAAATTACACGATTCGCGGAATGCGTGAACTGCCCGGACGCAAATCAATTATCCTTCTGTCCGACGGGTTTTCGCTTACTTCAACGACCAGAGGTTTTAAAGAAGCCAATCGTGTATTAGACGCACTAAAAGGGTTGGTTGATCTGGCAAATCGGGCTTCGGTCGTGGTCTACACGATTGACGCGAGAGGATTGCAGATAACGGGTATTACCGCCGCTGACAATACTGCCGGACTTTCGGGACAGCAAATAGCTGAAAAAATTTCAGAACGAAGTAATAAACTCTTCGATACGCAGACGGGCTTGAATTATCTGGCGAAACAGACGGGCGGTTTTGCGATTTACAATAATAATGACTTAGGCGGCGGTGTCGGCAAAATTCTGGAAGACCAGAGTTATTATTTGATCGGTTATCAGCCGGATGAAGAAACTTTCGACCCGAACAAACAGCGTTTTAACGATCTGGAAGTAAAAGTAAAACGCGATAATGTAAAAGTTCGTTATCGAAGCGGATTCTTCGGTATCAGCGACGAGCAGTTTCAAAAACCCGTCTATAAAACCGCCGCCGATCAAATCTTAAATGCGATCAGTTCGCCCTTTGCCATTAACGACATCAAACTGAATTTGAACACGCTTTTCAGAGTAGATGAGAAAAACAATCTGTTTCTTAATAGTTATGTCTATGTAAATGCCAAGGATTTAATACTCACGGACGAACCCGACGGGACAAAGAAAGCTGCCTTTGATGTTTTGGCAATAAGTTTCGGTGATAACGGAGTTCCGGTTGATAAAATAAGTAAAACTTACTCGATCACTATCAAAAAGGATAGACTTGAAAATTTCGTCAAAAACGGCTTTGTTTATTATTTTACTTTTCCCGTAAAAAAATCGGGAGCATACCAGATGCGGGTGGCGATTCGAGATCAAAAGAGCGAAAAGGTCGGCTCGGCGAGTCAGTTTGTCGAAGTTCCGAAACTCAAAAAAGACCGTCTGACCCTTTCGGGAATTGTAGTTGAAAATTTGGATTACGAACAATGGCAGAAAAATAATCAACCCGCAACAGCTAATCAGACGGTTTCCGAAACTCCTTATGAATCCGATCCGCTTCTCGATACTGCTTTGCGGCAATTTAAAAACGGAACTGTTTTAAATTACGGCTTTGAAATTTATAACGCCAAAGCCGAAAAAAATCAGAAACCGCAATTAACAATGAAAACCAGACTTTTTTACAACGGAGAAGTAATTTTTGAAGGAAGCGAAACTCCGGTAGATTTATTTGGTCAGAATACGTTTGATGTTGTCAGAGCCGCCGCCGCATTAAATTTGGGAACTGAAATGCAGTTGGGCGATTACATTTTGCAAATTATTGTTACCGATAAACTCGCTAAAGAAAAACGGCAAATTGCGACGCAGTTTGTTCAGTTTGAAATTGTCGAATAAAAAAAGAAGCCGCCGGAATAAAATTCAGCGGCTTCTGCAATTTAAGTTTTTGCAAAAGATTTAAATTGTTGCACCCGGATAGCTTCCGCCGAGTTTCGGTTCTTCGCCTTCGGCTAAAGTGTTGACCAATTCATAATGAAAATAATCGAATTTTGCAGCAACGGGCGGCTGAACACGCTTATCATACATTTCGCGTGAACGGTCAATCGCTTCCCGCAGGCGTTCGTAAAGATCGCTTGAATCGCGTCCTTCCTTTACTTTTTGCTCGTTGTAAAGTTTTATTTCCGAAACCAGAAGTCTGGCAAAACGTCGTGCGTCATTGTGCAGGCGGCGTTCATCTTCCGTAACTTCAATCGGCAGATCAACATTTCTGTCGCCGAAACGCGGTCTGACCGAAGCGGTTGATACCGATTCCGTTTCGACAGGTGCTTGGCTATTATCCTGTTCGGCTTCATCTTCCGTGTCTGTGGTAGTTTCCTGATAACCCGTGTCAAAAGATGAAATAGTTTCCTCAGCCGGATTTTCTTCAATAATCGAATAATCATCCGTTTGAATGTCCGAACTTGTTTCAAAATCGTATCCGCCGGACTCGCCTTGCTGAAATTCAAATTGTGATTCTTCAACTTGAGAAGAATCATCAAATTGAACAGGTGCTTCCGCTTTAAAGGATTGATCCGGTTCAGATCGAAATTCTTCTGCGGAAGAAATCGAATCTTCTTCGATGACGGATTCATAAGGTGCGTAATCTACATTCGGTTCGGTTTCATCGGATGAAAAATCTTCGGATTCTTCATCCGTTTCCGAAGACTGACTCCACGAAAAATCTCCGTAGGAAGTTTGGCTTTGTTCCTCTGAAACTTCCTGAAAACTTTCATATTCATTTTCGGAAGTTTCTTCAACGGGTTTAAATTCAAATCCGGCTGAAGAAACTTCATCTTCCTCAGTTTTTTCAAACTCCGATTCCGGTTCATCCTCAATCGGCTCGGCTTGAAATTCTTCCTGATAAGAAAAACTGTCTTCCTCTATGACCGGCGGTGAATACTCTTCCGTAAGTTCCTGCGTTTCACCGCTCGTATCTGAAAAGGAATAACTTTCCTGTGATTCGGTTTCATCTACATCGGCTGCTTGTTCTTCAAATTCCTGAACGTCTTCCGTTTCAGGTCTTTCTTCCGTTTCGTAATAATTTTCTTGTTCGGTCTGCCGTTTTGCCGGCTTTGAAGATGCCAGAACTTCAACGGTCAAACCCGCGACACGAACCAAAGTTTCCAATACTTCGGCGTTTACAATATCGCCATTCGTTCCCGCATCGGCATAGAGAACGGCAACTCCGCGTCCTCTGGCAACAAGCGGAATGGCATACATTTTTTCAGGCTGTTCAAAATCCAACTGATTCAAATAAATCGAATCATCTTCATAAGAACCGTAACTGCTTTCCACCGTTTCCAGAGATTTAACCGATTCGCTCAAAGCCGTATCGGCACTAACGGGGAAGAAAACTTCCCGCACAGCCTGCGGATTTTTGTGTTCTTCTCTGCCGAAAACCCGCCAACCGACAAGGTGTTCATTTTTGACAATAAAGAATGCTCCGCGTGGCGTGTATTGTGCAGCGTGGTCAACTAAGGATTTCAGTATTTCCGATTGCGAATCTTTACTGCTTATTTCATTTATCGCATCACGAATCTCTGAAAAATCTGCGGAAGCGGAAGCCGCAGGTGCGGTTTCTTCTTGCAGTTTCTCGGCTTCGGCAATAGCCGTCGCGGTTATTCTCGCACCTTCATCGCGGGCAAGTTTTAAATGTTCGGTGATTGATTCGGTAAAACTATCTTCAAGGTCTTGGTCGGTTTCAAATTTTTCAGAAAATGACTGAAAAGTCTGGGCAAAATTAGCTTTTCGCTCATTTACTTCATCTTCTATTTTTTCCTGAAGACGAGTCTTTTGCTCATCGAGTTCAGTTTCTATTTTTTCCTGAAAAGCGGAAACTTCCTGCTTCATCTCAGCAAGAGCATTTTTTAGATAGTTCTCGAATTCATCGCGTAGGCTTAGTTCGAGTTCTTCAGTATTCACTATTAATTTTCCTCCGTTTATAAAAAACACAGCACTTACAAGGAATGAAACAAGGCTGGCGGTTTGAGTGGTTTTTGAACTCTAGAAAGAAGAGATGACATCGGACAAAAAATGCCACCTCTTAGGATTATGACTAATTTAACCAATTTATGTCAAGAAATAGTTTTAAAATATGTTAAATTTCGAATGTTTTATCTGTATTTTATTCAAAAGGATAGATTATAAAACTAAAGAAACAAGTTTAATTATCAATTGATGTTACGCAGTAAAAAATTCTTTTGCATAAGGTGAGTTCACAATTCATTCAACAATTTTAATTCCCAATTCTTCCAACTGTTTCTCGTCAACATCGCCCGGCGAATCCATCATTAAGTCCTGTGCGGAAGCGGTTTTTGGAAAGGCGACGACATCGCGGATGTTATCGGTTTCCTGCAAAAGCATTACGATTCGCTCGATTCCGGCAGCAAATCCACCGTGCGGCGGAGTTCCATATTTGAGGGCTTCAACGAAAAAGCCGAATCTTTCCTTTGCCTTTTCGGGTGTTAAACCTTGAGCCGTGAAGATCAGACTTTGAATATCGCTTTGATGCACCCGAATTGAACCGCTGCCGATCTCGTAACCGTTAATAACAATGTCGTATGCTCTCGCACGAATTTCTCCTAAAAGTATAGTTTCGCCGTCTTCGATGGCACGTTTAAAAAGCGGCACATCTTCGTCCATCAAAGACGTGAACGGATGGTGCATCGGATCGTAATTCTGCGTGTCTTCGTTGTATTCAAACATCGGAAACTCCGTTACCCAAAGAGGTTTGTAAACACCTTTCGGGATTAAGTTGTCGCGTTTTGCAATCTCTTTTCGCAACGCTCCGAGCGAAGCCGCAACGACGGATTTTTTACCCGCAACAATTAGAACCGCATCGCCGTTTTCTGCGTTTGCTGTTTCCACTAATTCGTTAATTTTCCCTTCGCCCAGAACTTTCAAAAGCGAAGAAGTTATTTCATCGCCGAGTTTTATCCAAGCCAAACCGCTTGCACCGTAGCGTTTGACGAATTCCTGAAAACCGTCGAGAATTTTACGCGAATATTCCGCACCATTTTTGGCTACGATACATTTTATTTGTCCGCCGTTTTCCAAAACAGATTTAAACGGAGCAAAATCCGTGTCGCTGAAATTTTCCGATAAATCCTTGAGTTCCATCCCGAAACGCAAATCCGGTTTATCAACTCCGAAACGTCGCATTGCTTCGGCATAAGTCATACGCGGAAACGGCGTTTCAAATTCAGCATCAACCAGCGAAAAAACTTCTTTCATCACGCCTTCCATCGTGCGGAAAACCATTTCCTGATTGGCAAAACTCATTTCAATATCGAGCTGCGTAAATTCCGGCTGACGATCCGCACGCAAATCTTCGTCACGAAAACAACGGGCGATCTGATAGTATTTATCAAATCCGGCGATCATCGTAATTTGTTTCAAAATCTGCGGCGATTGCGGCAACGCGAAAAATTTCCCTTTTTGAATTCGTGCCGGAACAATATAATCTCTCGCTCCTTCCGGCGTAGATTTAAGCATAATCGGTGTTTCGATTTCCAGAAAATTTTGCTCATCCATAAACGCACGAATTTTTTTCAAAGCCTCCGCCCGCATCATCAAATTTTCCTGCAAACTCTGCCGACGCAGATCAATATAACGATATTTCAAACGCAAATCTTCACTCGCCAGATTTTGCGAACCCAAAGTTTCGAGTTCAAACGGTAAAGTTTTCGCATCATTCAAAATCAAAATTTCATCAACCTTAACTTCAATTTCACCCGTCGGCAATTTTTCGTTTACCGTGCCTTCTTCGCGTTCAACGACCTTTCCTTTAACGGCAATCACAAACTCACCACGCACATTTTTCGCCTTCGTATGTGCATTGTTCGCCGTTTCTTCGCTGACGACAACCTGCGTCAAACCGTAACGATCACGCAGATCAATAAACGTAAAAACCCCAAAATCACGCTTCTTTGCCGCCCAACCCATCAAGACGACTTCTTCGCCGACATTCTCCGCACGTAATTCTCCGCAAGTATTTGTTCGCTCCAAATTTCCTAAATTATCTAACATATTCTTTAGTGAATAGTGAATAGTAAATAGTAAATAGA
>JBGTKR010000181.1:0-3160 GCA_041744535.1 Pyrinomonadaceae bacterium | reverse complement strand
TTTTTAGCGATCAATAAATTCGGCTGTTTCGCCGCGTTAGTCGGCAAAGGCAGACGCAAAATCCCATTCGCCGGCGTAACATTCGATTGAGCCTTTTCAATCGTTTCGGTTTCGACAACCCGCCCGTGTTCATCAAACGAACCGATTTCCTTATCCGCCGTTTCGCTCCAACTCCAAACCCAATTCCAAGCCTGCGATAAATAACTTTCTTCACCCGAACTCTGAACTCTAAACTCCGAACTCTGAACTCCGCTTCCGTTTGGATAGATTGAAAGCTGCACACCCGCCAGCGGTTTTCCGGTTTGCAGATCGGTTGCAAAACCGACCAATTCCTGCGAATCAACAAATGCGTCAAGCCCGATATTTGTTGACTGAACCCAAGTCGTAATCCGTGTGCGGTCATATTTATCGCGTTTAACCGTCGGTTCGATGTCCAGCACGACATTGCCGAAACCACCGCTCATATATTTCGCCAGATCAATCCGCGTTTCGACCAGTTCATCCGGTTTTTGTTCAAGTTTGATAAGCTCGTTGCTGACCAAAGTTCCCGGCATCGAAACTTTTTTATCGTCGTCATAATTCCGACGCTGCCAGAATTCCTGAAACTGCGACCAATCCTGCGGCTGAACTTTATAAACTTTGACTCTCGCCGACGGCTGATTTGTCGAATAGACCGAAAACGAAGGCTTTTTCGTCGTCGGATCAAGCACGACCATCGTTCCGCCCTGTGCATATAAACTTGGCGGAGCAGAACCCGTTTTTATTATAACTTTTGCAGGTTCTTGCAGATTCTGTTTATAAATATCCTTGAGTGAATCGTCAATCGAAACCGTATATGTTGTGCGTCCTTTTTTAACGCCCTGAATATAAATATAATTTCCACTCGGATAAATGTTTAATCCTTCAACGGCAGGCGAGATTTTTATCATTGATTTGTCGAAGGTTTCGGTATCAATCGAGTTTGTGAACCGCAAAACCCAATTCTCAAACGGCGAACATTCTTTATTATTCTGATAACCGCAATTGCCTGAAATAAATTTCATCGCACCGTAAGTTTTAAACCAAAAACTTTGCACCGAAGTAGTTTTGAGTGGTCCCTCGGCAGAAGGTGTTCCTTTTTCTACTGTTACCCGAATAGACGAATCGGCGGGCAGAGCGTTTTCAGTTCCGCCGTCGGAATTTACTGCACGAAATGCCAGCCAACGATTCGGCTTTGCGTTTTTTACATAATACGGCAGACTTCCGGTTTTTAATTCTTCGTCGGTTGCCAGCCGAATCGGAATGCCTTTTCCGTTTGAAGTTACGGAAATTGTTTCAATAACCGCCTTCGGATCAATTTGCTGATCGAATGAAACAAAAATTATTTCATCGCGTCGTGTCGTTGCACCGTTTGACGGATAATTATTTTCAACCTTCGGCGGCGGAGTCGTAAATGTCCACACAACATCTTTTTGTAAAACCTGTCCCGTCGCGGCTTTCGTTCCGGCGGGAATTCGTGCCGTGTATTTCGTCGCCATACGAAAACGAGTCGTCGTATCGAACATCAAAGTTTTCGTCCCCAACCAACGCCATTTTCCTTCGGCACTCGGCGTTAATTGCACGGGAACGGTCTGTGCCGCACCTTCCTGCGAAGTTACCGCCACCATCGGATGCGAAAATGTAACGCTCAGATCGGGAGCAAGTGCGACATCGCCTTCGGGTGAGAAACGGACGACTTCTAAAGTTTGGCTATTATTTATATTCGGTCTGTCATTTGATTCGTCAGCGGGAAATTTAACGGGAATCTTTTTACCCGTTTTCGGTGCGGGCAGACTTCCCGCACGCTTTGCAAAATCCTTTTTGTCATCATCATCCGTCTTAATTTTAGGAAGTCTCTGCAATAAACTCGAAGTTTCATTCTCCGAAAGTTTATCGGCATTTGCAGGCGGAGTTTGTTCACGATTTTCCGCACCTTCAACGCCTTCGCTCAAACTGAATTTTAAGCCGTCGGGCAAATCGTTCATTCTTGTTTCCCTCGTTTTTTCTAAAACCTGTGCGTGTGTCTGCTGTGCAAGCGGTGCAATCGAACTCAAATAAATACTTATAAATAATAGCCAAGAAATCGTCTTTTTCATTTTTAAAATTTTCCTCGTCGCCGGAGTTTGAATCGTAAATTTCAGTTTGCAGCTAATCAGTTTGATGCGTCAACTTTGTTATTTGTGGTTTGATCCGCTGCATTTATCTTACACAAAACTTTATTTTCAAACTAGCTTTAACTTTTTCGGACGTTAAATGCCCGTGTGTTTGTTTGAACGAAACATTGAGAAGTTTCTTGCAAAATAAAAAAGGTTGAAAATAATTTTCAACCTTTAACAAATTACTATTAAAAAATTCATCAGACAAAAATACCGTAAATGTCTAATACTTCTACACTTACGAGCTTTTTTCTATCATCGTAATTATAAATGACTCCAATATCCATATCGTCTTCGCTATAAGTCGTTTCACTTTCGGTAAATTTTACGAATAGCAAATCCGCATCGGCTTGATAATTGATTCGCAAATAATTTCTTGAGATTTTCAGACGTTCACCAACTAATTCGAGCCATTCATCTACTTTATTTTCTACTAATCCAATTGCCATATTATTTTTTTTCTATCTAAAAAAGGTTTTGTATAAGCCGAAATTATAAAGCCGTCATTTTGACTAATTTCTCTGTAAATAACGTGAAGCCATTGCTTTTGACCGAAATTTTTGACAGCCATTTTTGAACCCCGATAACTACGCAAAATAAATTCGGGATTCTCAATCGTTCTCAAAATTTCTTCATAGAACCGATTCATATACGGATGTTCCGCGAGAATATGCTCAAACCAACGCTCGTCGGTCAGACGAATCGGCACATCGTCAATTGATTTTACTATACCAAAATCATAAATCTACATTTTTTAGTCAATTACGACCAGAGCCGTTTCACCGCCGCCCGCCGCGACATTTACTAAAGATGAAGATGATAAACGAATGAGTCCGCCCTCGACCTTGCCGCGAAAAAGGAACGGATCAAAATCCACCAGTAATTTTTCCGTAAAAATCTTTTCTTCGTCGTAAGTTAAAAAATCAATTTTCTCGATCTCGACCTTTTTCTGCACGACAAATGATTCTTTTAGAGCTTTTTCCAAA
>JBGTKR010000180.1:0-2936 GCA_041744535.1 Pyrinomonadaceae bacterium | reverse complement strand
AACATCCCGTAATTCGTAATTCGTAATTCGTAATTCGCCGGTTCTGTCGCCCGTGTCGGTTTCAAATCCGAACCGGACAACCGCTTCGTAAGATTTTTTGTCTTTATCCAAGAATTGTGCGAGCCGCGTAGCTTTGCCGACTAGCATTACCAGAACACCCGTCGCCAAAGGGTCGAGCGTTCCCGTGTGTCCGATTTTCTTTGTTTTCAAAATCCGCCGCAGACGTGAAACGACATCGTGCGAGGTCAAACCTTCGGGTTTGTCAATAATCAAAATTCCGTCATACATATTTTGGATTTTGGATTTTAGATTTTAGATTTGCAAGTTGAAAGGATAAAATTAAACTTCAAACAACCGACTGCCGAATGCTGACCGCTGACGGCTGACTGCTTTTTATGCGAAAGTTCAGGAAACCGATAAAAGACGAAGACAGAGTTATCAAAAACCCGGAAAGGTCTAGGCAAAAAACCTTTGACCGGGCGGTGAATCTGCTCACTTATAAACCGCGTTCGATTGAAGAATTGCGTGAAAGACTGCTTGAAAAAATCTGGACGAATGAGGAAATCGTTGATAGCGTTATCGAAAAATTAAAGGAATATAATTATTTAAATGATGAGCAATTCGCCACCAGTTTCGCCGCCTCGAAAATCCGCCAAAAACACTTTGGCAGAAGACGTTTGGAACAGGATTTATACCGCAAAAAACTCGATCAGGAAACAATCAAAAAAGCGATAGACAATGCTCTTGAGGAAACTCCCGAAGACGAAATAATTGACCGTGCGATTGCAAAACGCCTGCGGATAAAAGGCATTCCCGAAACACAAAATGATAAGAATAATTTCTTCGGATACTTAATGCGGCAGGGTTTCAGCTACGACTTGATCCGCGAGAAAATGGGAAATATCGAATCTTCGGATGATCTTTAAGCAGGGTTTATTCAAAGTAGAAAACAAGAGTTTTTACCACAGATTGACACAGATGCACACAAGATAAAAGAAAAGATAAAAATGATGATAATAATTGAAAAAAATGGTTTCGCTCTTCTTATCATCTGAGTGTATCCGTGAAAATCTGTGGTAAAAATTTCTTTTCCCACAGATTTTTAATAAGCCCTAAGAAATTCACAGTTCAAGCCTTTTGATGCTTGCTTTAGTTTTGTGCCTGTGTCAAAATCACAAATTACAAAAAAATTTATCAAATAAAAAAGATTAAAGATTAAGGAGACTTTTAAAAGTTATAATGGCTGAAAAAGATATAAAATTAGATGAAGAAGTAACAGAAGCGATAGCAACGCAATCGCCTTCGACAGATCAGGGACATGACGATCCACCGACTGCTTCAGAAGAACTTTCTGAAAAGTTGGAAGATGACGAAACGGAAGCAAAAACGGAAGATTCGGCAGAGGCAAAAACCGGAGAATCAACCGAGGCAAAAACGGACGAAACACCCGTAGAGCCTGAAGAAGAGGAAGAAATTTCTTACCACGCGGTTGAAAAAGAAGGCGATATAACAGCTATCTGGGAAATGCAGGGTCCCAAACATATCAGAACAATTAGTCCGCGTTCAACCGAAGGGCAAAAGATTTTGAATCTGTTCACCTCGGAAATTCACGAAACGGACAGTCCGCCGTTATCCGCTGAAGCGTAAAGTGGTAGGCGGTTGGCAGGTGCAGTAGGCAGTAAAAAACCTGTAATTATTAAAAGTAAATAGAAAGAGAGTCGAAAGATTTGTTCTTCGACTCTCTTTCTAATTGCTGCCCGAAAATTTACAATCTAAAATTTTCCCAATCGCCCCCAATCGCCAGAGTTATGCCGACGTTTTGGATATTTACAAAAAGTGTTTTGCCGTCTTTTGAAAATGTAGCTCCGGCAAATTCCCCGTTGGAAAGACCGGGCGTAATATTTTTGGCAAATTCGGCAATTTGTCCGCTCGGTGTCAGGATTTTGACAAAGTTATCAATCGGTCTGCCCAAACCGGAATAATCTCCGTCTTCGCACAGATATAAAAGTTTGCTGTTCGGCTGCAGACAAACATTGTCGGGCATATCGAGCAGAGCAAAACCCGGCGATTCAAATAAAAGCCGCAAGCGACCTTCTTCGGGATTTACAGGTTCATAAGCCCAAATCTGTCCGCTTTTCAAGTTGCCGCCATCGGTTGATGTAAAATAAACTCTGCCCCATTCGTCAATGTCGCAGCCTTCGAGCCGCGAGAATGCTGCCGCTCCCATTTTTAAACCTTCCTCGATAACCGCACGCGATTTTGTATCAGCTTCTTCGGGATCGGGATTTTCAATCGTTACCCATTCCGCCGGGAAAGTTGATTGATTTGACGGCGGAGTTCGGGCATCGAAATTGTCAATTCCCTTTACTTTTAAAACCTGTAACTTGCCGCCTTCGGAAAGTTTTGTTTTACGATTCGGCAAAAATCTGTAAAATCCGGCAGGTCGGTTATCTTCCGTCAAATAGACGACTCCCGATTTTCGGTCAACCGCAACCGCTTCGTGAACAAAGCGTCCCATCGCTTTGAGCGGAATCGGCTGAATGGTGGAATTTGCCGCTGAAGGAACTTCAAAGCAATAACCGTGCGGTTCATCAAAACCGCCCATCGTTTTTCCGTCTTCGAGTTTAATAACGGTTTTTCCGAGCGTACCTTCTTCACAGGAAATCCAACTTCCCCAAGGCGTTCTGCCGCCGCTGCAATTTATCAATGTTCCGCTTAAACTGACAAAATCCCTGACAATTTCCCGTGTTTCGGGATTGATGACAAGCGTCGTCGTTCCGCCGCCAGCCGTTTTGTCATAAGGCTTTGCACCGATTGCCGAACCTTCTATCGGAACGCGGCTGTTGGTAACTTCGTGATTGCGGACAAGCCGGATTTCATTGCCGAAATCAAACGCCGCCATTCCGTCGTGGGCGGGCGGAGTTACGAGATCATCG
>JBGTKR010000179.1:0-3101 GCA_041744535.1 Pyrinomonadaceae bacterium | reverse complement strand
TTTATTTCCGTGCCGGGAATTGCGTTTGCGAAGGGTGGGAATTTTCAGTTTTTGCAGCTCGTTTTCGGTTATATGATCGGGCGTGTCGTGATTTCGATCATTTTTATTCCGCTTTATTTTAAGGGCGATTTGCAAACGGTTTATCAACTTCTCGGTGAAAGGTTCGGCAACAAGGTGAAGATGCTCGCATCGGCAATTTTTGTCGTGATGAGAAATATTGCGGATGGCGTGCGTCTGCTTTTGACGGCGATTGTTCTGGCGGCGGTTTATGTTGCTTTTCAGCCGAATGCCGATACGACAATGGTTATTATCGGTTCGATAATTTTGCTCGGCGTGGTGATGATAATTTTCACGTATTTCGGCGGAATGGAAGCGATAATTTGGGTGGAAGTCGTCCAACTTGCAATTTATATCGGCGGAGCAGTCGCAGCGGGATTTGTAATCTTGAACCAAATCGAGGGCGGCTTTTCGGAAGTCATCGCCGTCGGTCAGCAATTCGATAAGTTTGATATTTTCGATTTTACGCTCGATTTTACAAAAACTTTTACATTCTGGTCGGGAATCATCGGCGGATGTTTTTTAACAATGTCCACGCACGGCACGGATCAATTTCTCGTCCAACGCTATCTTTGCACGGACAAGCCTGCAAGTGCTTCATTTGCATTGCTTTCAAGCGGTGCGGTGGTTCTCGGTCAATTTATCGGATTTTTATTTATCGGCGTTCTGCTTTTTGCGTTTTATGCCCCGTATGAATCGGCGGAATATGCAAAAGCGGGCATTTCGGGTTCGGGAATCACAGGAACATTTCCGTTTGCGGGCGGCGATCAGGTTTTTCCCGATTTTATTACAAAACATATGCCGAGTGGTTTAAGCGGCTTGGTTATCGCGGCAATTTTTGCGGCGGCTTTGTCGAGTTCGCTCAATTCGATTGCGGCGACATTCGTCAATGATCTATACAAACCCTTCAAACAAAAAGTTACCGACAAACATATCTTGCGAGTATCGCATTGGCTGACGCTTCTTTTCGGGATAATCCAAATCGTTGTCGCATTGGTTTTAATGAATTTTAATCGTTCAGCTTTAAGCGTCGCATTATCGGTTGCGTCATTGATGAACGGTCCTGTTTTGGGCGTGTTTCTAGTCGGCTCATTTCTGCCGAAAGTTAAGCAAAAAGCGGCTCTCGGTGCAATGATTTTTAGCTGTCTGGTAATGGCTTATATTACATTTCAAACTTCGATTGCGTGGACTTGGTATGTTTTGATCGGAAGTATGCTGACATTTGTTTCAGCTTGGATTTTAAGTTTTATTTTGAAGGATTAAATTTTTCTCTATTAATTATGAACAAGTTATATTCCATCTTTTTTATTTCAATTTTACTGCTTTCACTCTTTCCTTTTGTAATTGTTTCAAAGGCTCAAACAAAATTCCGTCCGTCTGAAAAGGATTACAAAAACGCCGATAAACTTTTAAAGAAAATGACTTTGGACGAGAAAATCGGGCAGCTTGTTCATATCGGAATCAACGCCGAATATTTGAATCAGGATAGTGCCGAATTTCAGCGTTTGAAACGGCAGGTTACGGAAAATAAAATCGGCGGAATTATCGTTTTTGTCGGTGATGTTTATGAAACCGTTCATCTTGTCAATCGTATGCAGGAAGTTTCAAAAATTCCTCTGCTTATATCGGCGGACTTTGAAACGGGCGTTGGAATGCGATTTAAAGACACGATAAATCTGCCGTGGAATATGGCGATTGCGGCGACGGGAAATCCCGAATTTGCAAGGCGTTTGGGTGAAATTACAGCACGCGAAGCAAAGGCGTTGGGCGTTCAGCAGGTATTTGCTCCGGTTGTTGATGTCAATAATAACGCGGAAAATCCGGTGATAAATGTTCGCAGTTTTGGCGAAAACCCCGCAGATGTTGCAAAATTCGGGATGGCATTTGCGGATGGTTTGCAAAGCGGAAATGTTCTCGCCACGGCAAAACATTTTCCCGGACACGGCGACACGGCGGTTGATTCGCATCGCGGTTTGCCCGTGATTGATTTTTCGCGGGAGCGTCTGGAAAAAACCGAATTTATGCCGTTTCGTGAACTTATAAAAAACGGTGTCGGTTCGGTTATGATCTCGCATATTTCGATGCCGCAGTTGGATAATGAAACAGTTAAACCGCTAAAAAAATCTATTAAAGCAGAATATACCGAAGACGAAGTTGTAACGGAGGGAACGACGATTCCGGCAACGCTTTCAAAAAATATCGTTACGGGAATTTTAAAAAACGATATGAAATTTGACGGTCTGGTCGTTACCGATGCGTTGGATATGAGCGGTTTGACACTTTATTTTAATCAAAAAGAAGCGGCGGTTCGGGCGGTTCTTGCAGGAAATGATGTCTTACTCAAACCCGCAAACGCCGACGACGCGATTCAGGGAATAAAGGAAGCCGTAAGTTCAGGCAGAATAACGGAAGAACGCATCAATGAATCGGTTCGGGAAATACTTGCGTGGAAATATAAACTCGGACTTTTCAAACAAAAAATCACTGCATTAAACGAAATTGATAAAATTGTTTCAAGCCGTGAAACTCAGGATTTATCTGATGAAATTTCCCGAAATGCGATCACTTTAGTTAAAAATGATGACCAAATTTTACCTTTGAAACGAGATCAAAAGATTTTAGTTTTAGCCGTAACAAATGGAAAGGATATAGATTTTGTCGGTGGAACATTTGTAAACACGCTTCGGGCAAATGGTTTAAATGTCGAGAAAATTGCCTTGGACGAACGCTCGAACGAAAAAGAAATTATCGAAGCACTCGAAAAGGCAAAAAAATCGGATTTAGTTATTGCCGGACTTTTCGGGCGGGTGCGAAGCGGTGCAAAAAACAGTGTCGGACTTCCCGAAGCGGGTAAAAATGCCTTGCGGGAAATCTTGAAAAGCGATGTCAAAACAATTTCCGTTGCGTTTGGAAATCCTTATTTGATCCTTGGTTTTCCCGAAATGAAAAATTATGTAGTCGCTTACGGCGATATGAGTTCGCTTCAAAGGGCAGCGGCGAATGCTTTGGCGGGAAAAAACAATTTTGATGGAAAACTACCGATA
>JBGTKR010000178.1:0-5644 GCA_041744535.1 Pyrinomonadaceae bacterium | reverse complement strand
TGTCGTGGTTTTCAACCACTTTAGATATTGTTTGAAACTGTCCCCACGATTTACATCGCGGGCTACAAATATACCGCCGTTTTCAACGGCTAAATCCAATGTTTTCATAATGGGTAAGGTTATTAAATCTTCATTCCTTACAATACCTTCGCCAATTTTTTTTAAGGCAGATTGTGCCACTACATTTTGTGGTTGTCATTTTGAATACATACAATATACAGACGCGAATTTGCCATTTTAAGGCTAAATTTAAAATTGGCGAAGGTATTGTCCTTAGATAATTTTTATATTTCAAAATCTTTAACTTTTTTTATTATTACATTTAGTCTTTAATAAGATAAAATGAATTCTTTTACGACAATAAACAAGCACAGCTAATAACTCTCTTGACTGCTTCTTAGTTATAAATTATTGTAAAATATCAGAGAGAGAATTTTTAGCTTTACTTATAACTTATGAACATTGAAACATTGAAAGTATTTTGTGATCTGGTCGAGATGCAGAGTTTTTCGCTTGCGGCGGAGCGGAATTTTGTAACACAATCGGCTGTCAGCCAACAAATAAAGTCGCTTGAAGAAAAATTCAAACGCCGTCTGATCGAACGGGTTCGCGGCAGACGCGATGTGCGTCTGACTCCTTCGGGCGAAGTTTTTTATGAAGAAAGCAAAAATGTTCTGGATGCCTACGATCAATTAAATGAAAATATGAACAGATTGGTCGGAAGAATCACGGGCGTTGTCAAAGTCGCGACCGTTTACAGCGTCGGTTTGCACGAGTTGCCGCCGAAGGTTCGTGAATTTATGTCCAAATTTCCATCGGCTAAAATTGATCTCGAATATTCCCGCACGACCCGTGTGGTCAGAGATGTGTTAAAGGGTCTTGTCGAACTCGGTGTCGTTGCATTTCCCGAACCGCGTCGGGGTTTGACGATTATTCCGATGGCAAGCGACCGTCTGGTGCTGATCTGTCCGCCGGATCATCCGCTGGCTAAAAAAAACACGATTAAAGTAAAGGAAATCAAAGGCGAAAACTTTGTTTTGTTCGAGCGGGATGTTCCGACCCGCAAGGCAACCGACAAAATCTTTAAATCTCACGGTGTAAGTGTTCAGAAAGTTGCGGAATTTGACAATATCGAAACGATCAAGCGAGCCGTCGAAGTCGGCTTCGGTTTGGCGGTAGTCCCTTATCCGAGCGTGGTGGACGAGGAAAAGAACGGACAACTTTCGGTTATCAAATTTACCGAAAAAGAATGGATTCGCAACGTCGGAGTAATTTACCGAAGCGACCGCGAGCTTTCGCTTTCAGCCAAAAAATTCGTGCAGCTTTTAGAAGAGAATTCGCAATAGATTTAACCTTTTGGTAATATAAATTTAACATCTTCGCCTGGTTAAATTTATATGCAATTTTTTGATTACAACACTTTTTTAATTGATCTGGGAATACTTCTGCGAATCGTTGTTGTTATCGTTCTCGCAGGTTTTTTGGGTTGGGAAAGAGAAAGTTCCGGTAAAGCCGCCGGTTTCAGAACTCATATGCTGGTCGGAATCGGATCGGTTCTGTTCGTTGCCATCGGAGAAATTTTTGTAACCAATTATCGGCAATACGATGAAAATATGCGTTTTGATCCGATTCGCATAATCGAAGCAATCGTAACCGGAATAAGTTTTATCGGAGCGGGAATAGTTTTCGTCGCCAGAGATAAGGGAATTGTAAAAAATCTGACAACCGCCGCCTCGATCTGGACGACTTCGGCGATCGGAATGATCGTCGGTCTGCAAAGATATTTTCTGGCGTTTATCAGCACAATCATAATATTTGCAGTTTTAAGATTGTTAAGTTATTTGGAGATCAAAGGAACATCTTCGGAATAAAAATCGAATTTTATTTTTATTGTCCATTGATTTTAACCCGCTACAAAAGTTAAGGACGAAGTTGCATTCATATTATTTAAAGCCTGTTTGAGCAGCGGCACAAGTCCCTCCGTTTCCATATATTCTCTGCCGAGCAAACGGCGAAATCTTTTTTGTTTATTTTCGCCCGTCAATTCATTCAACATTCCATCAAAAAATGCCGTAACGAGTTCGGGTGCAAATTGTTTGCCGGAGTTTCGTTTCAAATCTTCGACAATTTCATTTGCCGGACGGCGGCGTTTGTAAGGTCTGTCGGTTGTCATCGCGTCGAAAGAATCGGCGAGATTGACGATTTTGGCGATATACGGAATTTCATTGTCCTTTAAACCGTCGGGATAACCGCGTCCGTCCAGTCTTTCGTGATGATATTTTGCCGCCAGCGGAACGTCCGTGTATGGATGATGAATCGGTAAAAGTATTTCATAGCCGACTCCCGGATGTTTGTTTAATTCCTTTGATTCCTTGGCATTTATGCGATACGGAGCGTTAATAATGTTTCGTTCAACCGTCAGTTTCCCGACATCGTGCAAATATCCGGCAACCGCCACGCCTTCAATTTCTTCCTCGCTCCAGCCTAGTTCTTCGGCGATAATTTCCGAGTATTTTCCGACGCGAACCGAATGTCCTTCGGTGTATTTGTCTTTGCAGTCAATCGCCGTCGCAAACGCCTTGACCGTATCTTTGTAGGTCAGACGCATATCTTCATAAAGCCTGCGGTTTTCGTCTGCTTTTCGTTCAAGTTCCGCCATCAAATTTCGCTGATGAATTCCGACTCCGATATGTCTTGCCATCGCCTGAACGATTGATTTATCGGAAGTTGTAAATGCTTCACCGCTTGCTTTTTCGCCCAAAAAAACCATTCCGACAAGTTCATCACGAACTATCAGAGGCATAATCATTTCAATATTTTTGCGTTCCAAAATTCGCTGATAACGCTGAAAAAACGCCAGCATCTTTGCCTGACTTATTTCAATATTACTCATTCCGGTATTCAAAAATTCTCGCTCGTCGGTCATTTCCAGCGAAGCCGACAGCGGAAAATCATCGCCTAGTCCGCGAACCGCCAAAAAATTCATTTCGTGTCCGAACCGCGAATACCTCGCCACGCCTCCACGCATTATCGCCAGCGAACCGAGCAGAAGATGCAAGGATGTGCGGATCATTTCTTGAAAATTATTTTTGTAAGCCACTTCCTGACCAATATCAGCCAAAGCGGAAAAGGTATGAACTAATTTTTGTTGTTGTGCAGCAGCAGTAGCAGACATAATTTTTATTTGGAAAGATTTTTAGATTTGGGAGTAGTTAACTTTTAATTTTGAATTTTTACGTGATTGGTCAAACCGAGCATTTCAAAAAGATGTCCCGTGTCTTCGTTGACATCGGAGAAAACAACTTCCGCCCCCGAATTTGAAGCGGCATCAATCACGCCGAGCAGAATTGAAACACCGATGCTGTTGACGATTTCCGTGTCTTTGAAATTCACGATCAAGGTTTTGCACCCCGCATCAATCTGCCGTTTGCATTCAAACTCGATCTTTTCGCCGCTGACCTTGTTCAGATATTCATTGGCAAAAACCGTAGCAACTTCACCTTCGGAATGAACGGGTATTTCGATGTTATGATTCACAGTTTAATTTTCAGTTGAAGTAGATTTTTTTGTTTAGAGAAAAACGGTAGAAACTTAATTTGCAGAAAAGGACATTCAAACATTCCCTAAACAAGCCGTTAGATAACAAAACCTAAAGTAATACTTTAAGAAAAATTTGTCAACCTTTATTTTACTTGATTGAAATTATTGCTTTGCCTAAATAATACAAACCGTTAGGATGATTTGATAATAACTATTTAGTTTATTCCTTAAATTTTTACTGTTGTATCTATAACTTTACATAACACGAATTACCTGACTACCCATTTAACGTGGGCGTTAATGGGAATAATGTATGGCAGAACTCAAAAATTAGATTAAGATGACAAAGCCTGTTGGATTTTCATTTTCAGATTTTCATCTGAACTATTCATCTCAATAGTTTTAAGCGATCCTATAATCAGAGCCAATTTTTCCGAATCCGGCGAATCATTATAAGCAGAAATAAGCACTTCAACCGCAATCTCACCCCCCATTTCCCTTAACTTATTTATTATAAAGGGGTCGGTTTGGTTGTTGCCCTTTAACGCTTCTTTCAAATATGGAATAACAACCGGACTGCTTATTCGTGTCAGAGCATTAGCAGCAGATGCTCTGGCTTCGTAACTATCCGTTTCTTTAATAATATCAAGTAGTTTTTCGGACAATTTTCTTAAAGATTCCTGATTGTCCGGGACTATTTCAAAATCAAATTTGAATTTCGGATTTGAAGTTATGATTTTTCCTGCTGCATCAGTAATTGGTGTAATTACTTGCCCCTCAACCAAATACTTTCCTTTCTGGGAAAAGTCTGCCCACTCGTTTAGCACAAGTTCCTGAGTATAAGTATCTCCGGGTTTGATTATAACCTTACCAATACGTATCAAGCCTCCAGTCGCACTGTATTGCGGAAGTTCTGACCTCTCATCGTTAGGGTATGTCAAAATAAATTTCAGGTTTTCTTTACGATCATGCCCAAAATCCAACTTAATCGTTTCAGATGTTTTGTTTTCTACATTCAGTTTTACAATTACAGGTTCAGCCACACCTATTTGACTATTATCAAGCGTTGCCATGATTTGAACATCACTTTTCATATTAGTTTCAGTTTTTTTCAAAGCTACGAGTTGATTAGATTTCGCTTCCTTTGCGGTGAAATCCTTAACATTCTTTAACTCCTGTAAATTTACATTACAACCTACCGAAGATAATAAAAGTAAACTCACAAATATCGCTGTTATTTTTGATTTTATAAAGTTCATAATTATCTCCTATGGAAGCGGATCAATTGTTGCTGATGATCCTAATTTACTGACGACATATTTCCATTTATTAACACCTGCTGTAGGACTTATCATGCGACTAATTGAAATCGGACCGTCGAGATTCACGTAGTCACCATTATTTGCACACGGACACTCATAACGATAATACTGTGTGGCAGTAATGAAGGATGCACTGGAATACGGTTTAACAAAAGGCTTACCTTGTAAATGGTGTCTGTCAATTAAGCCCCCATCACTTCCTGGAACATTACCGATCGTTGGATTAGGAATACCTGGATTTAGAGCAGGGAAAGGCGGCGATGGTGGAAAGTATGTAGTAGGAGCACCGGGATATGTAACTATTTCACCTACTAAGCAAGAATGCAAATCAGCTAAAACACCTGTACTTGAATCCCAGGCAAATTCAAATTCCAAAACACCATTTCCAATATCTTGACCACTACCGACTTGCCTAAAATTAGTCGGAATAGGACATGGAATATCACAAGTTCCCGTGCAGGTTGTCGTGTCATAAACTTCATCACAGCAGTATTCAGTTCCTCCATCTTCTCCCGCACAATTGGTATATACAACAGTATTAAATTGTGCCGAAATTGTGGATGATCCAAAACCTACTCCGGTAGCTACACCGGAAGAAGAATTAATTGTTGCAACCGCAGTATCGGAAGAAAAAAAGGAATTTATACCATTTACACTAATCGAAAAATATATCCGATAAAATTTAGTCTTTTTTAATCGGCTTTAACTGCTTCCACTCAATGATTGATGATCCAACTTTGCTTTCCCCGTCCGGGTTACAAATTTCATAAAAATGAATAACC
>JBGTKR010000177.1:0-5028 GCA_041744535.1 Pyrinomonadaceae bacterium | reverse complement strand
TTCTGCCGAAAATCTTCGCCGCCGAAAAACGATAAACTGGCTGCAAGTTCACGGGTTCTCTCTTCCGGGCGGATGCGATATTTGATAAGTCCGATCAGGTCTTCCGCCGCATCCGCGTATTTTCCGCCGCTTGCCGCAACGGTTTGCAGTTCTTGCTCGGCTTCCATATAAATCGTTTCGATCTGTGCTTTGTTTTTTGACAAACTCGCTTTGCGAATCAGGGTTCTGCCGACAAGATAAGCCGCGACATCCTGCCATATTGAATCGGAATCGGCGGCGATTTCGGCAAAAAGCTGTTTGGCTTTGTCAAAATTTAGTGAATAAAATTCAGCCGCTGCGATCTGATATTTTCTGTCCTTTTGCAGCCATTCCGGCATTGATGCGTCCGCACCGGCGGGAATTCTCTTTCCGCTTGCACAGTTTTGAAAAACTTTGTCCTGAGCCGAAACCCAGCGTTTTACGTCTTTATTATCCGAACCGTAACTTCCAATCCGTTTTTCAAGCGTCTGCGTTGCAACTTCAAAGGCATTTTTTGTGCAGTTCGGAAAAAAATCGTAACCGCCGTAGGAACGCTCGACATAAATTTCGGGAGTTTTTTCTTCCTTCGCAAAAACCTTTTTCCGCTTTTCAACCCAAGCCTTAACCGTTTCGCTGATGTCGTTATTTTCATATTCCTTTTTATTAAAATATGCTTCCCAGACCTCAACCAGAGCTTTTTGCTCCGTGTCGGAAAACGCTCCGCCGTTCAAATATCGGTAAGCGGCGAAAAGAACGACTCGCGGATAAGTCGGTTTGACTATGCCGAGTTTGCCGTTTGCATAATTTTTATAAGGATTTTCGGGAGCGTGTTTATATTCGAAAACGGGTTCTACATATTCCGGTCCGCAGGCGTTTACATTCGGCAGACTACTAAAAAAAAGAGTTGATAAAATCAAAAGCGAGAAAATAAATTGAAACGGTTTTTTCATTTTTTCGTTACCTTATAAGTTTTTGAAGATCGGATTTGCTCCAAGCGTTGTCGTTAAAATAAAAGATGCGGCGGTTTTTGTTAAATTCCATTTTGAGCGGTTCATCAATCGAAACGCCGTAACTTCCTCTGCATAATTTGACGTTCCAATCGTTTCCGTTTGCCAAAAAATCACGAATTTTTTTATTGTCCGCACCCATCCGAAAAGCCATCGGCACGGCTTCATCAATCGGAAAATCCGCAAACCATTTATCGCCGATGCACCACGAAGCAAGCGATGTGATCGTCAAAGGAAAATTTTTCGGCAATTCGCGGCGTAAATCCTTCACCAACTTTTTATAAAATTCACGCTCCGAAACGACCACGTCAAAATCAATCTGAACCGATTTAACATTCGGCAATTTTAAACTGTTTTTTATCAGATTTACAACTTTTTTTCTTTGTTCATCGGACAAATTCGGTTTATCTGACGGAGTTTTATCGGTTTCGATGCGGATTACGGCGATCAGATAAGTTTTCGGCGAAACTTCGAGTTTTTGCCGACGCGGACGGAAGATCACTTCGTTATTTTGCAGAAAAAGAGTTTGAGCCAGAAATGCTACGCCGATCTTCTTCGTATCAATAAAACGCAAATCTTCCGGGCGTTCCCAAGCCCAGAGAATCGTTTTCGGCATTTCATTATTTATCTTTAATCGAGCGGAGTCTGAACAGGATGAAAATAAAGGTAAAAGAATCAATAGAATGAAACAGGATTTACAAGTTTTTAAAGATAATTTGTTTATGAGATAATCCATAATCTTATACGGCGTGCATTCGACAACTGATAAAAGAAAAGACTTTGAATTACAAGCCAATCGCAAATCGCAAATTGAAAATCGCAAATCCATTGACTTTGAATATACAATGTTTCTTATTGACTGACTAGAGTAAATTTATCGGATTTGATATATTTTACTGACTGAATGACCATTCATTTTATCGAGGAAAATTATGATCGAACGCGAACAACTGGAGATGGATATTGTCTTTGTCGGTGCGGGACCGGCAAATCTGGCGGCGGCTTATCATTTGAAAAAACTAATTGATAAGCACGACGAGGCGATTGCCGACGGAAGAAAACAAGGCAAACCTTTGGGCGAGATCGAGATCGGCATTATCGAAAAAGGTCCGCGAGTCGGAGCTCATATTTTATCGGGTGCGGTGATGGACCCGATTGCGATTCGTGAATTGATGCCCGATTTTCTTGAACAAGGATGTCCGGTTGACACGGCGGTTACAAAGGATGCGGCTTGGTATCTGACCGACTCCAAAAAAATCCAGCCGCCAATAACGCCGCCGCCGCTCGTCAACAAAGGCAAATATATTTGTTCATTGAGCAAAATCTGCGAATGGCTGGGCGACAAATGCGAGGAGATCGGGATAAATATTTTCCCCGAATTTCCGGGTTCGGAAATGCTCTATGACGAAAATGACCGCGTTATCGGAGTCCGCACGGGCGACAAAGGAATTGACAAGGAAGGAAATCCGAAAGGAAATTTCGAGCCGGGAATTGATCTGATCGCAAAAATTACGGTGTTGGGCGAAGGTTCACGCGGTTCGCTGACAAAGCAGATTATGGACAGATTGAATCTGCACGAAGACAAAGAACCGCAAGTTTATTCGCTTGGAGTAAAGGAATTGTGGGAAGTTCCCGCCGGAAATTTTGAAGAAGGTTATGTCGTTCATACTCTGGGTTTCCCGTCCGACACCAAAACTTACGGCGGCGGCTGGATTTACGGGATGAAAAATAACGTCATCAGCATCGGTTATGTAACCGGACTGGACTATTTAGACCCGACGATTGATCCGCACGCCGAGTTTCAAAAATTCAAAACTCACCCGGAAGTCGCCAAAATTCTGGAAGGCGGCAAGATGCTCAAATACGGTGCGAAGACGATAAACGCAGGTGGATATTACACAATGCCGAAACTTTTTGCCGACGGCGTTCTGCTCATCGGCGATTGTGCTTCTTTCCTGAACGCTCAACGAATCAAGGGAATTCATACGGCGATGAAGGGCGGAATGCTGGCGGCGGAAACGATTTTATCGGCACTCGAAAAAGAAGATTATTCAACCGAAACGCTTCGATACTTTGAAGAAAAGGTAAATCATTCGTGGATTTACGACGAGCTTTATGCCGTCCGAAATTTTCACGCAGCCTTCCAGAGAGGTCGCTGGTCGGCTTTGATAAACGGCGGTTTGCAGTTTTTGACGGGCGGTCTGGCGTGGGGTTTTATGCCGAAGGAACATCACGTTGCCGGACACGAGCGGATGCAGACTTTGAAAGAATACGCCGAAAACTCCAACGGAAACAGCGAGCGTTATAAAAATTTGAATTTTGATAAAGAATTGACTTTTGACAAAATCACCGATGTTTTCCACGCCGGAGTTTCGCACGATGAAGATCAGCCTTCGCATCTGCACATTCTGGATACTGAAATTTGTGCAACACGCTGTGCCGAAGAATTCGGAAACCCCTGCGAACAATTTTGTCCGGCGGCGGTTTATGAAATGGAGGAAGATTCCGCAACCGGCAGACGCGAGCTTAAAGTCAATTTTTCAAACTGTGTCCATTGCAAAACCTGCGACATAATGGATCCGTATCAAATAATAAACTGGGTTACGCCCGAAGGCGGCGGCGGTCCCGATTATAAAGGTATGTGAGTTGTTACGGGGTTTCAAGGCAGAAACCCGACAGTTATGGAGGGTGCTTTTTGGCAATTACAGTTCTGGAATACACCCTCATTGACATTAGGGTTTCTGCCTCGAACTCCGTGGCAGTTCAGGTATGTAAATTGCATAATAAAAATTTGTGAATTAAATTGTATCAATACAATGCACAAATATTTCAGATAAGGAGAAAAAAATTATGTCAGCACCAAATAGCGACGAAGTTGAAGGAAAAGTAGATCAGGCAAAAGGAACTGTCAAGGAAAAAGTCGGGGAATTTGTCAGTGATAGAGAAATGGAAGCGGAAGGCGAAGCCGATCACGCCAAAGGCGAAGCCCAGGAAACATGGGGCAAATTCAAACGCGGAGTCGGCGATGCCGCCGACGCGGTTCGTGATGCCGTAACCGATGATGATTAAATAAATTTCACTTTAAAGAATTATTGGGCGAAGGAATTTGAAGTTCTTTCGCCTTTTTGTTAATTTCGGTTAAATATATTTATGAAAGGAAACCTGTTTATCATCACTTCGCCGTCAGGCGGCGGCAAGGGAACTCTGATCAAAAGAGTTTTGCCGACCATCGAAAACCTGAGTTATTCGGTGTCCTTCACGACGAGAAAACAACGCCAAGGCGAAATTGACGGACGGGATTATTTTTTTATAGATGTTGATGAATTCAGAGAACTTATTGAAAATAATGAGTTTTTGGAATATGCTGAAGTTCACAAAAATTTTTACGGAACTTCAAAAAAACAGGTCGAAAAAGAAACAAATGAGGGAAATGACATAATCCTTGAAATTGATGTGCAGGGAGCGGAAGCAGTTCAGAAAAAACTGTCGAATTCGGTCGGCATTTTTATTTTACCGCCGTCCTATAAAATTTTGGCTGAACGCCTGATCGAAAGAAATACCGAGAGTCGGGAAAATTTAACTATTCGCCTAAATAATGCAAAGGAAGAAGTTAAGCGGTATTCGGAATTTGATTTTATTGTCGTAAATGACGAACTCGAAAAAGCGACGGAAGAACTTCGGGCAATTATTTTGGCGGAAAGATTAAAGACGAATAGACAAATATACCGCATACAGGATATTCTAAATACTTTTGAAAATTATTAAAATAATTTTTGGAGATTTCTAATAAATTTATGGCAAATAAAACAGATGAACCGACGCAGGAAAAAACCATTCAAATAGTTGTTGACCCGAAGGATATTCCCGATATTGATTCAAAATATCGTCTGATTCTCTTAGCGGCTCAACGTGCAAAACAGATTCAAAGAGGAGCAGACCCACGAGTTGATTTAGACCCGCGAAAAATCAAACCGACGACCATTGCCTTACAGGAATTTGAAGA
>JBGTKR010000176.1:0-10496 GCA_041744535.1 Pyrinomonadaceae bacterium | reverse complement strand
CCCGCATTTTCGCCCGGCGGGACGATCACACGCTCGCCCGTCGTCGGCAAACGCTTCAAATGCACACGCGAAGATTTATAAGAACAATGCTCCGACCACATTACGCTAAAAACGCCGAGTTCCGTATAATTCGGCTCGCGTCCCATAATTTCCTTGATGCGTGTGTATTCGTCGGGAGAAATTCCGTGTTCTGCAATAAGTTCAGGTGTGATTTCGGGTTGATTCATTTGTTTAATAACTCTCTGCTTATTTGGAAATTGGCTTTAAAAAGAAAAAAGAGAGTTTATTATTGAAAAGCGATTTTTTCAAATCTGCAATATTAAACTCTGCTCTAAATTATTTACAAATCTTCCTATTTCTTTGTTAAAATTACTTCATTGATTTTCGGGGGATAATTGATAGGAAGACCAAACTGCCGTAAATGCCGATAATCTATTCCCATAAATTTCAAAATTTCGGGTTGGGATATTGAATTATAGCCTTCCATATATCTGATCTCTTGAAAATTGGCGTTAGATTTACACTCTAATTCAAACTTCGGCTCGTTCTCATCGGGTTTGGGCTTGGGTTCAGTAACCTCTCCCAAAATAATCAAACCTCTTCTTTTAAATAGATCTGACTTATTAACAATTTGGCTTTTACAGCTATGATTTCTCAAAATCAACTTTCCTTCAGATAAATCATTCAGAGCGTCTTTTTTACCTTTTATAAAATTTTCATCTTCTTCACTATTTAGTAAAAGAGTATTTAGCTTTTCTTTGACGACATCAATCTTAATTTTACCTTGCTTAAAGTGAACTATTTCGCCGTCTTTATTATACAAAACGGAAAACGGCAGACCCCCCGCCCAGTCTTTTGAGATCGAACTTATGACGGCATTTTCATCTGTTGTTTTTAGCAAATAAGCCGGCATTGTAGCTTTCATTTCGTTTAAGAATTTCGGGACATCGCGGTTAATTTCGGCTAGGTCGTCGAGCGAAATTGTGATGAAATCAATTTTGCCTTTGTATTCTTTATCAATTTCAACGAGTTCGGGAAATTCTTCGCGGCAGGGAATGCACCACGTCGCCCAGAAGTTGACGAGAAGCGGTTTGCCGTTCGGTTTGAGAAGTTCCTTTATTTTTACTTCGTCAATCTGCGTAACCTTCGGAATGTTTGAAACGGCGGCGGGGTTTGAAGGTTTTGTGTTTGTTTGAATTTTGGTTTTTTGTGCAAAGATGTTTGCGGCTGCAAAAAATATAACCACACAGGTCGCAAAGAACGCAAAGGTTTTTAAAGTTTTTTTCATTACAGATAATTACCGAAAAGGCGGAAAACCGAAATTTGTGGAGTGTGTTTGTCAAACTTCCGAACTGCTGACTTACAAACAACACCCTTGTTCACACGCGGGTTTCCGCCTTGTCTATTTACTATTTACAATTCACTATTCACTATCTTTTATTCGTTTGATCGAACAGCCGAATGCTTTGGTGTCTTTTTCCGTGATTTCTTTGCCTGCTAATTTTTCGTTGAAGGCGGTTTTTAGGAAAGTTTTGGAAACATTGTTTCCGCTGCGGTCATTGTCAATCGCACCGTGATAAATGTGAACGTCATTCGCATTAAAATAATAAACTTCCGGCGTAAATGATGCTCCGAGTTTGTCGGCGAAGACGTTGTTTTTATCAATCAAGACGGGGAATTTGTAATTTTCTTTGGAATGTTCCGTTACCCATTCGAGCGATTCCGTATGGTTTGAATAGATGCCGACAAAATTTATTCCTTTCGCTTTGTAGGCTTCGGCAAGTTCATTTATGCGGTCGTTATACATTTTCACAACCGGACATTGTGCCGAAAGAAAAACGATCAATGTGCCGTTTTTGCCTTTCAAATCTTTATACGAATGCTCTTTGCCGTCGGGAGCAGACATCGTAAAACCGTCTAATTTTGAACCGATTGGAAATGTATTTTCAGCGTCGGCGATATTTGCGGACGTAAAAAACGTAACGACGGCTAATAATGCGGCGAACAATATGCTTTTGCGTTTCATAATATTTTTTGAACTCCTCTTGAATTTTATTCGTAAATATAAATTTAACAGCTTACGGTCAGCAATTACAAACAAAATTTTCGTATCCGATTTTTTACGGATTCCGGTATTGTAATGTTTAACCTGCAAAAATTTATTCCGATACAAAAACCGATAACGGATAAAAGATACTGCAAGCCGATAGAATTTGATAATAAACCGTAAAATTCCATTCTTCACATTTTCCATTATCCGCTATCAATTATCCATTATTTAGTAACCGTTATTTCTCGCGTGGTCGAATTATAACCGCCGTTTTCGACTAAGTTTCCGTCTTTATCAACCAATTCGAGTTTGACCGTATTTTTGCCTTCCTTCCAGCCTTTTAACCAGATCGGTTTCCAAGTTTCGATCATGTTTGGTTCGCCGCCGTTGATCGAGTAACGCACTTTGTATTCACCGCCATCGCCGGATAATTTTGCATTGACGAGCCAAAAATCAATCATAATCGCTTCGGCATCTTCGCCTTTGTAATCGCCTTTCGGACGGCTGTATGTCAGCAGCGGCTTTGAAAAATCAACACTTCCGGCAGTCGAGTTTTCAACCGTCGTGCCTTCGGCTTCTTTCTTCGCATCCGCCATTTTGTTGCCGTTGGCATCGGTGGTCGGTTTTGTTTCGTCGGCTTTTCCGTCTTTGACCGTAAATTTTATGGTCTTAAAAGCCTTTTCGTTTTTATAGCTTTCGTGCCACGGACGCGAAGCAAACATTCTAAGCGTGTGTTCGCCGTCGGTTACGTTGCGAAGTTCAAAACCTTCATCCCACATATAATGTGCGGCATACGGCTGATTATCTAAAATTACGTGGACGTGATTCCCGTTTCCTTCGGCATCCTTGCCCATTTTCACATCGCCGTTCACTTTGACTTTGATTTTCACGGTTGAACTATTGATCGCTTCGCCCTCCTTCGGCATTTCGACCAGTAATTCCGGCTCGGCATTGTCCTGTTCGCCGCGTTCCTTCATCATATCGGAAATTTTCTGCGGACGGTCAACAACGGACATTTCCGCTGTTTCGGCTGTATTCGCATTCATATTTGAAGCGTTTTCATTTGTATTTGCCGTATTTTCGGTTGCCGGCGGCGGACAAGCCGAAAACATTGTAAGTGCGAGCAGTAAAATAAATAATTTTGTAAATTTCATAATTTTTTCCTCAAATCGTAACACCAGCGTCCCGCTGGCTGTCCAGAAACCGTCCCGGTTTCAGACAAAAAGTTTGGCTTCTCAGTATTCAGCGTTAAAAGCGGCGGCAAGATGCCACCACGACAGCCGCCAAGATGGCAGCGTTACATAAATTAAACTTTCGCGGTTTCCGTTATTTCAGAAATTTCTTCACTTATTTCTTTTATACCAAAAACGTCCGCAAAATTCTCGGTTAATTTGTTTTCGACTTCCGATAATTTGAGTTCGCGTCCTAAAATTTGTTCCATCGAAGTTACGGGTTCGCCTTCGCAGGAAATTATCCAATTGTAATAGCTTAGATCCGTATTCACATTTAACGCAAAACCGTGCGTCGTAACCCAGCGTTTGATGTGAACGCCGATTGCCGCAGCTTTTCCGTCCTTTGTGTGAACGCCCGTTAAACCTTCAAGCCGAAACGCTTCGATTTCAAAATCTCCAAGCGTGCGAATCAGAACTTCTTCCAGATCACGCACGTATTTATGCACGTCTTTTCTGTCGGGACTTAGAGAAATTATCGGATAACCGACGATCTGCCCGATGCCGTGATATGTAACTTTTCCGCCGCGATTCGTTTCAAAAACCTCCGCACCGAGTTTTTTTAAATCTTCCGTAGTTGCCAAAATACCATCCGGTTTCGCCCGCCGTCCGAGCGTATATGTATGCGGGTGTTCGAGCAGTAAAAAATAATCCTGTTCGCGTTTTTCGATAACTTCGGTTTCCAATTCCTTTTGCAATTGTAAACCTGCGTCATATTCAAAACGACCGAGACGGCGAACTTTTAGCATTCTTTCTTTCATCTGTCTTATGATAATTGTAAGATTATTGCCAACAATATAGCAAAGAGGTTAAAAATGTTTAGAAATGTAAATGTAAAAAATATACTTGTGTTTTCATTGGTTGTTGTTTTTGTTTTGGGCTTGAGCTTTGACGCGAACGCTCAACGCCGCCGTTCAAAAACTAGAAAAACAACGACTGCGACCAAGCCGGATAATAACGCGGTTGAATCCGCCGCCGTTAAAAAAGGTGCGGAAGATGTGGCGATTCAGCTAAAAAATGTTTCAAAATTCGTTTTTGTTTTAGGCGGAGTTGCCAAAGGTATCGAAGATATAGATAAAGCGGTGAAAGAAGGGAAAGCCTCACGCGAGATTGCCGACAAAAATGCACAATTTAAAGACGATGTGATTACCAGCATACGTGCTTTGCGTGCGGGTTTGATTAGATTAGACGTAGATTTTCGGGCAAATCCCGCTTTGCAAAAATATCAGGTTAATCTGCAAAATGTCGGCGGATTAACTGCGAGAGCCGAAGATTTGGCACTGGCGGGAAGATTTACCGATTCGGGCAAGGAATTACTTTTAGTGGTTGAAAGTCTGACAGACACTTTAGTTGCAATGCCTTAGATCAGTTAGAAGCTGTTTGAAAACTCTAAATAATCGCTGAAAGCGATAAATTTGCCAGCGGCGGGTAGAGTGTAACGAAGTGAAACGACACCCGCCGCTGGATTGAAAACAAATTATCGCTCGCTGAAAGTGAGCCATTAAACTTGCGATAAACGCGACACTTACAGCGTCGGAAAACTTTCTGTAACTCACGTCGGGTAAGCCAAAGGCTCAACCCGACGCTATCGAAAATTTCGCTTTCAGCGAATGGAAAAGAGTTTTCAAACAGCTTCTAAGATTGATTGAAAATCAAGTAAGTCTTTTTTATTCAACAACTTTTATCTTGAACTGACGTTATTTTATTAATAATGAACGAAAAACATAAAGCTGAAATTCGATATATTTCCGAAGATTTCGACATCGGTGAGATTGATAATAAAAATTGGAAAAAAGCGAAAAATGTAAAAACCGAACATTATTGGTCGGGCGAAAAAGCCCCCGAAGAAAGGCATTTTAAGACAAAACTTTTATGGTCGGACACAGCACTTTATGTGCGGTTTGCGGCTAATCAGAATGAACCGCCGGTTGTAAATAATAAACCGAATTTGAAAGGCAAAACCGATAAACTCTGGGAAAAGGATGTGTGCGAAGTTTTTCTTGCTCCGAACAGGAATGAATTTCAAAGGTATTTCGAGTTTGAAGTTGCACCGACGGGCGAATGGATTGATCTCGAAATTCATCAGACGGCGGACAAACGGGAAACGGATTTTAATTATGAATCGGGAATCGAAACTGCGGCGGAAATTGAGGAAAACAAAGTTAAAATGGCTTTCAAAGTTAAGTGGAAAGCATTCGGCAAAACTCCGCAGGTCGGCGATGTCTGGCTTGGAAATATTTTGCGAGCCGTCGGAACTGAGCCGAATCGCGGATATTTGGCTTGGTCGCCGACTTTGACGGAAATGCCGAATTTTCACGTGCCGGAAAAATTCGGCGAGTTTGAGTTTGTGAAGTGAGAATTTGCCTGCGAATACGCGAAAGGAAGCGAAAAAAAAGATAAAATGATTCTTATGCAATTTGTCGGTTTACTAATTCTCGGTTTTGTCGGTTTGGAGATTTTTTCCTACATCGTCCATCGCTGGTTTTTTCACGGCATTTTGTGGCGGATTCACGAAACTCATCACATTGCAGCAAAAGGTGCGTTTGAATTTAATGACATTTTTTCTCTGATCTTCGGCGGAATTTCGATTTTATTACTCGTCTTTGCCGAACATCCTTTGAGCGAATCAATTGTGTTTCCGGTAGGTTTGGGGATTGCGGTTTACGGCGTAATTTATTTTATTGTTCACGATCTTTTTACACACCGCAGATTTTTGCCGTTCGGGTCAGACAGTAAAATACTTTTGACGATTCGTGCCGCTCATCAGAAGCATCATCAAACCGCCGACAAAAAAGGCATCGAACCCTACGGACTTTTTGTTTTTAATTTTAGAAAGTTTTGGCGGAAAGCGGTGGGAATTAAAGACGGAAAAAGTTTATCGGAAACACCAAAACGCTCAATTTTTTGAGAATAATTTTTCCCGCGAATAAACGCGAAAGAGAGGCGAAAATAACACAAATTATTTTATGAATTTCTTTATTTTCGCGTAATTTCGCGTTTATTCAGGGGCTAACTCTTATTTTCAATAATGTCTGATTTAATTACAAGGCACGGCGGAAAAATCCTGATGACCTCTGTTTTGCTGACATCGCCATGATTTTTGAGCCGACGTAACCTTCCAAACGCCGCTCGAAGTCTTTTCGAGTTTATACATATATTTTTCGCTCCGCACCGAATCATCAAGCAAACCGTCGTTGATAACGGTTACCATAATTTCGCTGCCCGCTTCGCCCGTCGGACTCGTAAGTTCGATGGTGCGGTTTTTCATTTCGCTGAAATCGCCCGTCAATCTGATCAAAATCTGCATCGGAGATTTAACCCAAGCATTTCCACGCCGGGCGGCTTGGTCAATCGTCCGATTTATTTGGTTTATATCAACATTTTGAAATGCTGCACCGGAAGTATTTCCGCCGGTATTTCCATCCGTGTTGCCGCCCGTATTTCCCATCGAAGGATTTTTCCTGAGATAGACGGCATCAGCCATTTGACGGGCTTTTTGCAGAACATTCGGGTCCCGCGTAATGTCCACTTCAAAATTTATCTCTTCAAAACCTTCCAAACCACGCACGATATAATGAGAACCCGTAACTTTCTGCGGGTATGAGATCAAACCGTTTTGATTTGTCTGATATTTATCGGCTTGAAATATAACGGCGAAGGGTTTGCCGTTTGCTATTCGCCATTCGAGTCGTTGGCGGTCAATATCGGCATCGAGACTTTGCGTTGAAACGTGATAAATTTCCGCTTCCTTATCCGTTTCGGCATTGATCTCCATCGTCGTTGCGGTATCGAAGATATGCACGCGATAATCGCCGTAGCCTTTGCAGAATGTGGAAATATGTTCGCTGTTTCGTCCTTGCCCGACGGGTGTTTCACAATCTTTGGCAAAATCCGTATATTGACTTGAAAATCCTGCAACCGAACCGCCGCCGCTGCTGCCATTACCTGAATTTCCTCCTTCGGAAATAATAATTCCCGAAATATAAGCATTTGAAGCGGCACGAATGGTCGTCATTTGTCCGCGTGGATAAACTCCCGCCGTTGCATTGTTCGCCTGAACACGAAACGTATAATAATCGGGCTGATTGGCAAATTTTGCGTATTCCCGCGACTCGATCTCGCTCATTACAATTTCCTGAACTTTTCCGTAAATTCTCTCGGCTCGATCAACACGGATTCCGGGATATATGCCCTTCGGAGTTCTGTAAAGTGGATTTAAAACTTCAATCTGTTCGATCTTGGCGGAATTATTGATTGGTCGGCGGGAATCTTCTTCACCTGCAAAAAGCCTCATATATACTCTGTTCCGCCGCGTAACTTCAATCAAAGCAATTCCTTCGCCATCGCTTGCCCGACGAAATGTGTATGCCCGCAACGCCCGTTTCGCTTCGGCAACAGTCATTCCGAGCCGCACGGGTCCAACTGAATTTTCGGTGATCGTATAAGCCGATTGTGCCGATATATCCGCACTTCCGGCAAACATACCCGCGAAAAGTATTATGCTTAATACAAAAATTTTAGCTGATCTTATAAATAAATTCATTTTCCTCTCTCCTTGGCTTGATATTATTAATTAAAAAAAGATTATGGCTAATTATAAAAAAGGGAAAGAGTAAAGTCTGAAAATTGCACATCGAACCGGATTTTCAACTTTTTGTATTTATAACCCGTCTAATTAATAACAGTTTTCCTTGAATTTCACAAAAATACAAAAAATTAAAAATGAGCGGATTAACAATTCATTTATCAAATCTTCCTTGACTTAACACAACATTATGCGATAACTTTTCACCTGTTAAGGACGTAAAATTCTGCATCTTTAATTAACTTTTGGGGTCGTAGCTCAGCTGGGAGAGCGTATGACTGGCAGTCATAAGGTCAGGGGTTCGATCCCCCTCGACTCCATCAATAGAATCAATGACTTACGGGCATCGTCAAGATGCCTTTTTTTGTTTCGTTACCAATTCGTTACCAAAATCCGAATCTTTCTCAAGATTCGCAACCGCGTTGTGGATCGCCGAGTTTGTCGCGTGGGTATAACGGGCGGTTACACGAATATCCGAATGACCTAAAATAGTTGCGAGCGTGAAGGCATCCGCTCCCGCATCCGCCATACGAGCCGCGGCAGTATAACGCAGGTCGTGAAAACGAAAATCCGTTAGTTCGGCTTCCCTTACTGCCCGACGGAAACTTCTTTTTATTTTCTTTAGTTTGCCGCCTGTCTTCGGACTCGGAAAAACATACTCGCTTTTTCGCTTCAAACTTTCGAGCATCAGTCTAACGGTTTTATTCATCGGCACGATTCGTTTCTTATTTGATTTGCTTTTCTGAATCTGAATCTGTCGGCGTTTGAAATCCACGTCAAACCATTTGAGATTAAAAATCTCGCCCCTTCTCATTCCCGTATGAATTGCAAATGTTACGATATTTTTTACGAGTTTATTATCACCCGATGCGGCAAGAAGCCTGTGTTCTTCATTTAAGGTTTATGATGCGAATCAAACCACCGTCTTAAAGAAAAGCGTGACGGATTACAATACGAATACCGCTTATACATCAAGAAGAATATCGGCTTGCCGTCTGAAACGAAACTTTATGATGAGAGCAATACGCTGATGAGCAAGGTAATCTACGCTTATGATGAAGGAAACTTGGAGATAGTTCATTAGAGCAGAATATCTCGCCGATAAACCACGACAACACGAATTACGGCTCATCATTTATTCAGAGCAGAGGCAACCTGACCTCGACCACGCGGTGGGATGTAACGCAATCGGCGAATGTATCGGCGGCGGAACGAGGTTGGAAGATCGTTTGTTTGATTGGAAAATTACCGGACATTACCGCTATTTTTGAAACTTAAAATCTATAAACTATTGAGTTTCTCATTTGCCCGAACTGTAAAATCGCTCTGCGGAAATTGTTTAATGAGTCTTTGAAAGTATTCTTTCGCCTGCTCAAATTCTTTCTCAACTAAAAAAACTTCACCAAGCAAAAACAATACTTCCGCCGTTTTTGAATAATTCGGATATTTTTCAATAATATCCAAAAAACGAGATTTCGCTCCCTTTAAACCGCCTTTTTTAAATTCGGTTGACTGTTTGAAATAGTATTTGCCGACAATAAAATTATGTGCCGCTTTTTCTTCTTCTAAAATTTCAAGCTGTTTTGGTAAATAAGAGATCAAATCGGCATTCGGACAGACATCCAGAATTTTTTTAATAAGATTTTCCGCCCTGATATAATACTTTCTTAAATTTCTTGCACGAAAATAATATTCTGCTTCGTCAAATAACTGCGAAGTGCATTGAAACTTTTTCGGCGGCAAAGGAGCAGGTTCGGTTGTATTACTTTGTGCTTTTATAAAAATAGAAAAGCCGCAAATACAAAATAAAAAAAGTAAGTTTTTGATGAAAAATTTCATACTGATCTGATTGGTTCAATTTGCTCGATGGTCATTTCCTCATTTGCTTTATCTATCAGATGACCTTTGCTGTCTGTGCAGAATTCCGTTACCAAATCTATAAAAAGTTCGGGTTTTTCTTCGGGCGGAACGTGACCGCAGTTTTTCAGGACGACGAGCCGCGAATTCAGGATTCGGTCATAGAGTTTTTCGCCGTTTTTCAGCGGAATTACATTGTCGTGTTCACCCCAAATCAAAAGTGTCGGCTGTTCGATCAAGTGTGCGTCTTCTTCGATACGATTCGCTTCCCAATTTCGGGCGGTCATCAAAAGCGAATAATGTGCATCGGCAGCTTTGAGCGGACGCAGAATTGATTCGACGCGGTCTTCGGTAATCAAATGATGATTCGTTTTATCGAGCGTTCCCTTCATACGGTGTTTTAAAAATGTTTTTGAATCAATCAGGAACGGCGAAACCGTTTCGCCAAAAATCGGCATTCCGACTATCTTAAATATCGGATTAAATTTCGGTTCGTCATTGCAAACCGCTCCGACCAGGACGAGTTTTTCGACTCTTTCGGGATTGTCCAAAGTAAGCCACGAAGCCACCGCACCGCCGTAGGAACTGCCGACGAGCGTTGCTTTGCCGATTCCCAGACGGTTCATAAACCGCAGGATAACACGCGACTGCGAAGCAATCGAGTAATCAAACCACGAAGGCTTGTCGGAATATCCGAAGCCGATCAGATCAACCGAAATCACGTGAAAACCCGCATCCGCAAGCTGCGGGGCAACCGTGTGCCAAACGTAAGTCG
>JBGTKR010000175.1:0-4049 GCA_041744535.1 Pyrinomonadaceae bacterium | reverse complement strand
TGATTTCGCGTCAATTTTTTTGATTTGTGAATTTTTCACTCTGTTATTTGAAAATCTTTGGGATTTTTGACTATTTTGAAGATTTTTTGTTACCTCGTTCGGATTGACAGTTATAAAGACAGAATTTGTTTTTGATAGGTCAAAACTGAAGAAAGTCAAAATTCCCGATCATATTTTCAATGAGATTTCCCAATATAAACCTTTGTTCTAACGGCTTTTTCGTGCGGTGAAAAACTCTTTTTTCTTTTTAGGTAACGACGGGCGGCAATACGTTTTGTATTGCTACTAAATTAAGTTACAGCATTGAACAAAGATTGTCAACACTTTTTTACAATGTTTAACATCAGTTTGAATTATATTTATTCACATTGACTTTTAAATGAATCAAACTGACCGGAGTAAACAGTAAACAGTAAACAGTTATCAGTTATCAGTTGGAGCAGTTGCAGTAATCATAGTGAATTTGATATTAACTGATAACTGATAACTGTTTACTGATAACTGATAACTGTTTACTGTTTACTGCTCAAATAAATGCGGAGCATATTCCTTCGTTTGCAGGCGGACGTTTCTCCAGATGATCGAATTACCGTAATTTTGTTCCGTCCAGCCTAATTTAAAGCGATTTGCCCAAACGAATGAATAGGCTTTTTTTTCATCCGCTCCCTGCAAATGCTTTGCTTCGTGCAGCAGAATTGCCGCCCGTTCCAGATCATCCTGCGGAAAGGTGAAAAAATCGGGATAGATCGTCATAATCTCGAACGGATAATTTGTTGCCGCATAAGCATTTTCTTTTGGAATCGAACTGTTCAGCCAATTATCGCTGCCGCGAAGTGCCGCGAAATTTTCCAGATAAAAAACCTCGTCCGTAAAACCCTTTTCGCGTAAAATCTGAATAGAACGGTCAATAGTTTGTTCCTGCTCAAAGTTCAACGATTCCGATGAAAAGATCAGCGAATAATAAAACCCGCCGAGTCCGATGATACATAACAAAATCACAACCGCTGCCCGCATCAAAATTGTCGGTGATGAACTTTTATCGGATTTTTCGCTTGAAACTTCCAACAGATTCAAGCTGCATCTGACGCAGGATTTTACAGACGCAGGATTATTGAGATAACATTTCGGACATTTTTTGTTCATTGATTTACCCGTTTTGAAGAAAGTGAGAATCAGCAGACTGTCAATTTAAAATAAACTGGCAAAGGAAAATTCTTTCCAAAAAAATTTTAAGTTTAAATCAAAAAAAGAAACCCGAAAGCTGAAACCTGCATCATAGCAATTTGCAAATATAGAGATTGAAGATTAAGATTTCGGTTGAATTCAACAATAATTTAAAAGAGAGTAAATCAAAATGAGAACAAAAAACTCCGTATTTTTTCTGGCAATAATTTTATTATTAACAAGTTTTTCGGCATTTGCCCAAGAAAGCGATATAACCGTAGTTGATGAAGTAGTGGCACAGGTCAATGAAGACGTGATTACGCTTTCGCGGATTAAACGCGAATTGCAGGCGGCTGAAGATTCCTTTAAAGAACAAGGCAAGAGCGAGGCTGAGGCAAAAGCCGAGGTCGAAAAAAGCAAAGGACAGATCATCGCCAATATCATCAGCGAAGAATTGCTGATTCAAAAAGCAAAGGAAGTCGGACTTGAAAAGGAAATAGATGCCCGTCTGAATCGTCGGCTTTTGCAGTTCGCTCAGAGTTTGCAGTTAAAATCTCTGGATGAACTCTATAAAGCGATGCGTAGCCAGAATGTTGACCCGGAAGATTATAAAGCGAATCTCAAAAAACAGATCACCAGAGATGCCGTCTGGGAATCGGAAGTTGATGCGGTTGTCTATTACGGGATCAAGGATAAGGAAATTAAAGATTATTATCAAAAAAACATCGGTAAATTCAAAAAACCGGCAACAATAACAATTAGTGAGATTTTCCTGAGTTTCGCCGGAGCGGATGCGGATGCCGTCCGGGCAAAAGCCAAAACGATTGCCGCCAGAGCCAAAAAAGGCGAAGATTTTGCCAAACTTGCGGTTGAGAACTCAGACCGCCCGGATGTTGCCGAAACAAAAGGAAAAGCCGGAACATTCGACGTTGATAAATTAGACCCTTTATTTGCCAAACCGCTTGCAAATCTGCAAGCCGGGCAGGTCAGCGACCCGATTGAGTTGGAGATCGGAATGGAAATCATCAAAGTTGACGAAAGAACAAAAGGAAGCAGCGAAGCGTTTTTTGATGAAAACGCGGTTCGCAGTGCGATTCTAAGCGAAAAAGCTCCCGATGCACGCCGCAAATATATGAAGGATTTGCTTGACGATTCCTACATAAAGATCAACGACACATATCGTCCGGTCGTTTCCCCGGCACTTAATGCAATGAACGCAAAAGCGGATAACACAAATTAATTTGAGCAGAAACTTTTTATCAAAAGCAGCGTTTATCGAATCCCGGCAAGCGTTGCTTTTTTTGTCTTTAAAAATATGAGATTAGATCTATTCTTAAAATCCAGCCGTTTGATCCTACGGCGAACTCTGGCAAAGGAATTTACCAAAGCGGGTTTGGTAAAAGTAAACGGTGCGGAAGCCAAATCGGGACGCGAGGTAAAGGTCGGCGACGAGATAGAAATAAAACGCCATAACCGAATTATAAAAATAAAGGTCTTGGAAGTTCCCGAGAAAAAACAAGTTTCCAAAACCGATGCGGCGAATTTGTATGAAATTATCTCCGAAGAAATTATCGAGGAAGAAATTCCGTTTGAAATAAGTTTGGGAACGGAGTAATTGTTTATCGGAAATAACAAATTGCCCAATTTTATAAGAATATTTTTCCCGCGAATAAACGCGAAAGACCGCGAAAATAAGATAAAAGATTTTATGAATTTCCTTTATTTTCGCGTCTTTTCGCGTTTATTCGCGGGCTGATTCTTATTTCCAATAATGTCTGTTATTTACCGGAAACCGTCTGCGGTTTTAGCAAAAACAAACCGATCAGAAAAAATATGATCGCAAAAAACTGTATGTAACCCGTCGCCGCAGAAAATCTCGGAATATCCAGAATATAAGTGATAAATTCCTGCGTCGGATTTTCCCAGATTCGCGTCCACCAACTTCCCTGCTCGGTCGGAACGATGTTTGCCAGAACGAGATATTTCACAACAAACGCCAAACCGAACAAACCGCCCAGACTTTGCAATAATCTTTTTACATCAAATTCTGCAAACAAATTATTCCAAAGCGTCCAGAAAAAACAAAAGGCAATTATCCAAAACGGCAAACCTTGTTCGGGAATCAACGAATTAAAAACCTGAGTTGCCGCTGTAAAAAGCGAAAAAATAACCGCCCCGTTGGCGATATTTTTAAGTGTCGAAAAATCTTCGGAAAACCAACCGTCAAGCCGAATTAACTTTGAACGAAAAAACAAAACCAGCAAAATCACCCCGAAAACCAGACAAATTAATGCGGGTTTCAAAAATATAAATTCATCCGCTTCAATGCCGACCCGCAAACCGCCGAGCAAGGTTACGGTTAAAAAGATCAGCGGCAGAAAAACATATTGCAGGTAATATTTCGAGTTTTGGTTCTCGGTCTTTGGTCTTTGGTCTTTGGTTTTTGGAAAATCAATTTTGTTATTCTTTTTAACCGAAACTTTTGTTTCTTCTTCACTTAACTTTTCGATCTCATCATCAGCCGAAACTTCCAGCAATTCACCGTCAATAATTTCCAAATTATTATCTTCTATGATTTCTTCATTTTCCATTATCCGTTTTCCATTTTCCATTATTTTCGTTCGCGTGCAATCTTAAACGGATTAAAATCACTCGCTGTAATCTTTAAACCTTCTTCAAATTCGTTTTTCAATTCAACCGGATTTTGCAGCTTCAAATCCTTATCATCAGCCTTAAAATCGTTATCAATTTTAATCACATAATCAACCTGCTCCAAGCCTTTTTTAAAAAGTTCGTCATCATTTGAAATTCTGCCCCAACCCTGCCGATAAAAAGAATAAGCAATATAGAATTGCGTTTTCACATCACGTTTTTCGGGGTCGGCT
>JBGTKR010000174.1:0-2619 GCA_041744535.1 Pyrinomonadaceae bacterium | reverse complement strand
AATTATCCATTATCAGTAGTTCCAAATTTGAGCGATTTTAGCTGATTTCAGTTTAGCATTTCTATTTCGCTGACCGTTCCATACACATTTTCTATCGCTTTTCTCAGGAAATTGATGAATCTCTTTAGCCGAAACTTTTCCCAATTCCAGTTTCTTCTGCCGACTTGGACTTTTCTCGTCCATTTTTCTTGCAACTCCTGCCAAATATTGGTTAGCAGAAAACTCATTCCGCTCAAGATAAACCGATATGCCGCATTCGGACTCGTCGTCCACCCGCGCACCTTTTTCGCGCATCGGTAACTCGCTTGGATCCCGAACCTTTTACGATACCTTTGTTTGACTGTTTTGACTCCCAACTTTTCATCACATCCGATCAGCATATACGCCAACCATTTTGCCTTTCTCACTTTCTTGCCTTTTTTTGTCGTCGTCGTAAAGCCTTTGAACCTCGCCATTTCCACTTCTTCCGCGCCGTGCTTTTGACTCTTGAATATGTGTTTTGTCCGATAACTTTTGCGTCCGATACATAACGCTTTTAACCCGCCCGTCGTCCCTCTGATCGGACACGCCACGATTGCCGTCATCTTGATCTGCTTGAGATAGCGGGCAATTTCTATCGCACCGAAACCTCTGTCGAGATACAAACATTTGACCTCTATCGCCAAGCCTTTTATTTGCCCCAACAAATACTCCAGCGTTTCTTTGATCGTTTCACCCGGCAACACGAATTTGACCGCCAATGTCAGCCGATGCCCGTTTTTGATCACATAAGCCGTCGCCACCCGATACATTTTCGTCGTCCCGTTCTTAGCTTCTCCGCCAACCCACAAACCTTCCGCCTGCTCGCTTTTACCGTAATACGGCTGGTCGTGAAAATCTATCGCCACTTCCAGTTTCCGAGTTTTCACATCACGGCTCAGACCGGCTTGCAATGCCCGATTGACCGCTTCCTGCAACTGCGGCAAATCCTCCGCACTCAATTGATCATTGATATATCCGCGAATAGTTTCCGCCCCGACCTTGATCTGCAAATCGGCACAAACCTGTTCAACCGTGTCTTTTTGAGCGGAAACCGCCAACAAAACATCCACTAATTGCTCACTCGTGCAACTGTAACCGGCGGCTTGCAATGGTAAAAACTCGCCAACCCGCTCTCGCGCTATTTGCAAAACTCCCGTTTGGGACAAACTTGTGCTATTTTCTAAGCAGGACTTGACTGCTTTTTTGGTTTCTTTTTTCAAACATCTAAACTGACAAAAGTTTTCAAGTCCGACAAGTCAGTTTTCAAAATTTGGAACTACTGATTATGATAATTTGGCAAAATGTCAAAAAAATTCTCGTCGTCCGTCTGCGTTCCATCGGCGATACGGTTCTCACAACACCTTCATTGATCGCCCTCCGCAGGTTTTTACCCGATGCTCAAATTGATATTTTGCTCGAAGATTGGGTTGCTCCCGTTTTAGATGGGTTTGAAGCGGTTAATAATGTTTTGACCGTTTCAAAAGATACGAAAGACCGCATTAAACTTGCCAAAAAACTTCGCCAAGAAAAATATGATGTCGCATTTAATCTGCACGGCGGAACAACCTCGACATTTTTAATTCGTGCAAGCGGAGCAAAACATCGGGTCGGTTATAAAAATTATCAATACTCATTTTTATATAATCATCTGCTATCGTCCGCATCGGACTTTTGGCAAAAAGAGCAAACTCATTCCGCCGAACAGCAACTCGCACTTTTAGGATTTGTCGGAGTTCCCGTTGAAGACAGACCGAAAACTCAGTTATTTATTTCCAAAGAAAATGCAGAAGAAATGGATTTATTTCTTCACGTTTATGGAGTTGATGAAGAAGAAATTGCATTGATTCATCCTGCTGCTGCTTTTGACACAAAACAGTGGTCGGCGGCAAATTTTGCAACAATTATTGATTATCTAGCCTCACGCAAAATCTTTCCAATCGTTATAACTTCTCCAAAAGAAGAACATATCCTCGATAAAATAAATGTAAAAACTTCAGCTATGTTTCACGGTTTCAGCGATTTAACGCTTTCCCAAGTAACCGCATTAGCTTCACGTGCAAAAATATTTGTCGGAAACGATTCGGGAATCGCACACATTGCGGCTGCTGTTAAAACACCGTCCGTCGTGATTTTCGGTTCATCAAACCGAAATCACTGGCGACCATGGACGGATGCACCGCATGAAATTGTCTATGAAGAATTTCCCTGCCAACCTTGTGCGGGTTATGTTTGTAAAGAATTCGGCGAACCGAAATGTATTTTAAGTGTTAAAACGGAAGGCGTAATTGAAGCGATAGAAAAAGTTTTGTGAATAGAAATAAGTTGATAAATCAAAACATAAAGAGTTAAACTGAAAGTATGTTAATGAATTATATTCAATCGGCACTTCGCCAAGCAAAATACGAAATATTGGAAGATGACGGAACTTACTACGGTGAGATTCCGGGATTTCAAGGTGTTTGGGCAAATGCCGAAACGCTTGAAGATTGCCGTAATGAATTGGCGGAAGTTTTGGAAGAATGGATTTTTCTTCATGTTGCCGACAACACACCGCTTCCAATAGTGGACGGCATAAAATTATCAGTCGAAAGAGTTCCT
>JBGTKR010000173.1:0-2344 GCA_041744535.1 Pyrinomonadaceae bacterium | reverse complement strand
TACCCGACGTGAGTTATTCAAAGTTTTCGACGCTGTAAGTGTTGCATTTGTCGTGATTTAATGGCTCACTTTCAGCGAGCGATAATTTATTATCAATCTACGGCGGGTGTCGTTTCACTTCGTAACACTCTACCCGCCGCTGGCAAATTTATCGCTTTCAGCGATTATTTAGAGTTTTCAAACAGCTTCTTAAAAAAGTAACTTTTTTACCGACACTTTGGCAAGCGTTTTTGTAAAGATTTTTAACATTTTGTTTTAACCGATTTTGCTTTGAATACTTAAGATGAAGTTTCCCTTTGAATTACCTGAAAACAGAGATTTCGATGTCGTCGGCTTCGGCACGAATGCGGTTGATTTTTTGATTCAAGTTCCCGAATACCCGAAGTTTGATTCAAAAATAGAACTGACCGAATACACAAAATCGGCGGGCGGCGAAGTGGCGACCACGGTTGTCGGTCTGCAAAGACTCGGAGCAAAAACCGCATACATCGGACGTTTCGGGACGGATGAAGCCGGAAATTACGGTTTGCAAACTTTGATTGATGAAGGCGTAAATACGGATTTTGCCGAACAAATAAAGGGAGCAAGAACGCAGATCGCCTTTATAATAATTGATGAAAGAAACGGCGAAAGAACCGTCATCTGGAAACGCGATAAACAGCTTTCATTTGATAAATCGGAAGTTTCCGACGAAATCGCCACGCTCGGAAAAGTTCTGCATTTCACGCCGCACGACACACAGGCTTGCATCAAACTTGCTAAAATTGCACGAGAAAACGGCACAATTATTTCGATAGATATAGACGACATTTTTGAAGACATCGAAGAGCTTTTGCCGCTTGTAGATATTTTCATCTCATCCGCCGAATTCGCCGGAAAATTTATCGGAATCAAAGACAAATATAAGTCATTGCAGGAATTAAAAAATCGCTACGGTTATAAAATTGTCGGAATGACTTTGGGCGAAACGGGTTCGCTGATGCTTTGCGAAAATGAATTTATCGAAACAAAAGGTTTTCAAGTTCCAAACGGCTGTAAAGATACGACGGGTGCGGGCGATTCTTTCCGTGCGGGATTTTTATACGGTCTTTTAAATGGTGAAACTATTGAACAAAGTGCAAAAATGGCAAATGCCGTCGCCGCTTTGAAATGTAGGGAAATCGGTGCGAGAACGGCTTTGCCGAAAATTCAGGAGGTTAAAGATATAATGGAAAGTGAAAAATAAAAATATTATCCATTTTCCACTATCCGTTATCCATTATTTAAAGTTCATTTTTAAACAACTGAATCACCTTCGCCCAGGCATCTTCCGCCGCTGCTTTGTCGTAAACTTCGGGGCGTGTATCGTTAAAAAATGCGTGGTCGGCTTCGTATTTTACCGAATCGAGCGGCAATTCATATTTATCGGCGATTTCTTCAAGTTCGGCAACCTTTTCGGGATTTATCCACTGATCTTTTTTGCCTGAAATAAAGACTACCGGAACATTTAAATCCTTCAAAATATCTTCCGGCGGAATATCACCGTAAAAAGGTGCAGCGGCACTAATTTCAGCTAGTTCACAAGCGGCACGCAGGGCATAAGTTCCGCCCATACAGTAACCCGTTATTCCAAAATGGGAGTTGCCGTATTTTTCGCGTGCCGTTTCGATTGTATTTTTTATTATGTCAATCCCGTCTTCAATCGCTAAATTCTGCATCAATTCAGCGGCTTTATCGGAATCATCGGTCAATTTCCCACGATAAAGATCGGGTGCGATGCAGATAAAACCTTCGTCCGCATAACGCCCCGCAATATCTTTGATATGATCGGCTAATCCCCAATATTCCTGTATCAAAATAACGGCTTTTGTGTCGTCATTGGTTTCGTCCGGCATCGCTATGTATGCGGTTGTTGCTCCGTTTGATGTGTCAAATTCTAAAGTTTCTGTTTTCATAATTGCTCCTGTTTATAAAGTTTATTTGATTATATGAAATTACACGGGAAATTTGAAACCCTTTGACCGGAACGCAAACGAGTAGGGTTGTGCGGTAAATAGTAATAATGCAGAAGCCCGCACGAAGTAAGGGCGTAAAACATTGCACACTTACTTCGTGCGTGTTTCTGCATTGATATTATCATTTATTGCATGGCATTAGCCGTTCGCGTTCCAGTCAGTAATGTTTCTATTTTTTGCAAAATCCGCTAAAATCAAAACACATCAATTCAAAAGGAATCTAAAATGCTAAAAAAATTATTTGCTCTGTCGCTTATTTCATTATTTATTTTGCCGATGTTCGCGTTGGCACAATCCAAACAAAATATCAGCCTTTTGCTTTATAACGGCAAGGTTTTCTCCGCCGATGA
>JBGTKR010000172.1:0-5976 GCA_041744535.1 Pyrinomonadaceae bacterium | reverse complement strand
CGCAAGTTTAATGGCTCACTTTCAGCGAGCGATAATTTGTTTTCAATCTAGCGGCGGGTGTCGTTTCACTTCGTTACACTCTACCCGCCGCTAGCAAATTTATCGCTTTCAGCGATTATTTAGAGTTTTCAAACAGCTTCTTAGCGAACTTTGCGGAATTCTTTGCGTTCTTTGCGGTTAATTTTCTTTGTTTTTTTTTACCGCAAAGTTCGCCAAGACAAAGACGCAGAGAAACGCAAAGGGAAGAATGACAACGGTTTAGATATATTTTCTTATCTCGAACTCAGGTTAAAATATCTTTTACAGATGAATTTTATACCAATAAAAAGTTACGGGCAAAATAAAGACAAAAATTTCTACGAGCGGTTCAAATCCCGGAAATTTGTCTGTTTATGCTCATTCTTGTTCGGGTTTAATTTCTTTTTCTCTTTTACCTTTCAGCAATTTGCGATAAACTTCTTTTAATTCAACAAAGGAGAAATTTTTAAAATTATGCGACCACGACTGAAAAAATTTATTAACGAGATCGGCAAGGATTCGATTGCGATCATTCCGGCGGCACACGAAAAAACGCGAAGTTATGACACGGAATATAAATTTCGGCAGGATTCGGATTTCTTGTATCTGACGGATTTTCCCGAACCGGACGCGGTTGCCGTGATTACGCCGAACAAGAAAAAGAAATATACGATGTATGTCCGCCCGCGTGATCCAGAGATGGAAACCTGGTATGGCAGACGCGAAGGAACGGAAGGTGCGAAGAAAAATTACGGCGTGCAAAAGGCGGTTTCAATTGAAAAATTTGAACAGGAACTGCCGAAATTGCTTCACGGTTACGAGAAACTTTATTATCGCTTCGGCGTTGACGAAAAACTCGATTTGTTGATCTTAAATTATCTTTCGGGGCAGAGAGTTCGCCGTTTGAAAACCGCTTATCCGCCGCACACGATTGTTGATCCGACAATTATTGTCCACGAAATGCGTCTGCATAAAACCGATGAAGAAATTGAATTAATGGCAAAAGCTGGTGAGATTGCCGCCGAAGCACATATTCTGGCGATGAAAAAAACAAAGCCGGGAATGAATGAAGCGGAAGTCGAAGCGATCATCGAACATCATTTTCGTATGAACGAAGCCAACGGTGTCGCGTATAATTCCATCGTCGGCGGCGGCGAAAACGCGACGATTCTTCATTATGTTGAAAATAACGCCGAACTCAAAGACGGCGATCTGCTGTTGATTGATGCGGGCTGCGAATACAAAGGTTACGCCTCCGACATCACGCGGACTTTTCCCGTCAACGGCAAATATACACAGCCGCAAAAAGACATTTACGAAGTAGTTTTAGAAACGCAGAAAGCCTGCATCGAAGCAACCAAAACAGGCACGACGATCAAAGAACGACAAGATTTATCAATCGAAATGCTGACCGAAGGAATGAAAAAACTCGGACTTTTAAAAGGCTCGACGAAAAAACTCATCAAAGATAAAAAATACGAAGCATATTATATGCACGGAGTCGGGCATTATATCGGAATGGACGTTCACGATGCCGGGCGTTATTTCACCGACCAAAAATCAAAAAACTCACGTCCCTTTGCACCGGGAATGGTTTTAACCGTCGAACCCGGAATCTACGTTCCGCCCGACGCTAAAAACGCTCCCGCCAAATATCGCGGCATCGGCATACGCATCGAAGACGACGTGCTAGTAACCGAAGACGGCAACCGCAACCTGACTTCAAAAGTCCCGAAAGAGATCGAAGAGATCGAAGACTTGATGAACAAGGGAAAAGCTAAGAGTGCGAAAAAATAGAGGAAAAAAAAGATGCAAAATGATTTATCAAAAGTTGTTGCGGAAAAGGTAGCGGTTTTGCCAATTGAAAAACAACAGGAAGTTTTGGATTTTGTTAAATCAATTGAAGAAAAAGAACCGCAGAAAAAATCTCTGTTTGAAAAGTTAGCTGATATTCGTGAGCGTGTGCCGGAAGAAGTTTGGGAAAAACTTCCAACGGATGGGGCGGAAAATCACGACCATTATCTTTACGGAGCGGCGAAAAAGAAAAAATGAATAATGTTTTTGCCGATACTTTTTATTGGATAGCAGTTCTAAATCCAAAAGACCAATGGCATCGCCAAGCACTTGAAATAAAACAATTGCTTGGCGATATACAAATCGTTACAACCGAAACCGTAATGATCGAACTACTGAATTATTTTGCAGAATTTGGCGAAGATACCCGTCAATCTACCGTTGATTCGGTTCGCACGATAATAACGGATGAAAAGGTTGACTTTATCCCGCACACAAATAAAATCTTCCTCGAAGCACTTGATTTTTACGAAAAGCGTTTGGATAAAGGCTTTAGTCTAACCGATTGTATCTCGATGCTGACGATGAAAAATCTGGATTTACAGGAAATCCTCACGCACGACAATCATTTTGAGCAGGAAGGTTTTACGATACTTTTGTAAGTAAAAATCCAAACTATTGATGAATAGAGGTAGAAATTATGCAAACTGAAATTGCCGATACGATTTATAGGAAAGTAAAAAGTCTGCCGCTGGACAAACAAGAGGAGATTTTGGAATTTATCGAAGAAAAAATATCGGCGGCAGACAAAAAAGAAACTCGTCCGATTTGGGAAGTGATTACGGAAATCAGCAGCGAAGTTCCCGAAGAAGAATGGGCAAAATTGCCTTCCGACGGTTCGCTTAATCACGATCATTATCTTTACGGTTCGCCTAAAAAAGAGAAATGAAAAAAATCTTTGCCGATACATTTTATTGGGTGGCTCTTATCAACCTGAAAGATCAATGGCGGGAACGTGCGTTGGAAGTCAGCCGAACATTGACTAATACTTCAATTGTTACGTCTGATGAAGTCTTGACAGAAACGCTGAATTACTTTGCCGAAAGCGGTGAATTCTTTCGTGAACGAGCAGTTAAAGATGTGCAAGCAATTCTACTGAATCAAAATGTAGAAATTATTTCCTGTCAACACGAAAGAGTTTTGGAAGCAATTGATTTTTACGGAAAGCGTTTGGACAAAGGTTACAGTTTGACCGATTGTATCTCGATGCTGACGATGAAAAATCTTGATTTGCAGAAAATCCTCACACACGATAATCATTTTGAGCAAGAGGGTTTTACGATACTTTTATAACGAATATGACAATCGAAGAAATAGGCGGAAATCTTCCGGCACTTTTTTGTGCTTTGTTAGTTAGCATACTTTTTATTCAATCGGGATTTGATAAGGTTTTTGATTGGAAGGGAAATATCGAATGGCTGACGGGGCATTTTAAGGAAACTTTTATGAGCGGTTTTGTTCCGGTTATGCTGGCGACGATTACCGTTTTGGAAATCCTGACGGGATTTTTGAGCGTTGCCGGGATTATTTATTTTTTAATTTCCGGCTCGGTTATTTTGATCTTCTATACGGCGATTCTCGGAACTCTTTCGATCACGGCTTTGTTTTTCGGGCAGAGAGTTGCGAAGGATTACGAAGGGGCGGCGGTGCTTGTGCCGTATTTTATTTTGCTGATAATTATGATGTATCTGACGAATCCGTATTTAAAAATATGAGGACTGCTGCAAAAATTTGTTTTGCCAACTCGGAGAAAGATAAATGATCGTAAGATTTTTTCTGTTTATTTTTCTTACTTTTACTTTTACTCTATCCGGCATTGCACAAAGTAAGGCGATAGTAACGAGTGCGAACGCTTTTTTGCGAAGCAAGCCGGGCAAAAGCGGAGATGTAAGGTTTAAGGCAAGGAAAAATTCCCGTTTAAGTATCAATACCAAAAAAGATAAAAAGGGTTGGCGGTTTGTTTCCGTCAATAATAAAAAAGGCTGGGTTGATACCGACGAGATCAAAATATTAGTTGATGTTCCGCAAAAAAGATCGGTCTGGCTGATGATCGGCAAATCGGCGGAAGCAAACGGATTCAGCCTGAGTTATTTACTGAATATTACACACCTTGTCCGCAACGGAAATAATATCAATTTCTGGATAAAGATAATTCCGAGTAATAATCGAGCATATCTGAAATTTCTAAAGCATAAAACCAAACAAAGACCCGTTAATCTGAATTACAATATGAATTTGATGGAAGGAAACTGTTCCACGAAAAAGGTTAAATTTACCCAAGTAAAACTTTACTGGAAAAATGGTCGGGTGGAAAATGGAAATATCGCCAAATCGGAAATGAAAGCCGACGGTAATTCGGCGGCAAAAACCCTTTTATTTGAAGCCTGCAAAATAGGAAAAAAACTTTAGAAAGATCAATAAGTTTCCCCGCTCACCGGATTGAAAATTATTTTTCTTCCCGAATTATCTGCAAAAGTCTATCGGGATAATCAGTCATAATTCCGTCAACGCCGATGTCAATTAAAAGTTTCATTTCCTCAGGTTTATTTATCGTCCAAACGTGAACATCCAGATTTTGTTCGTGAGCCGCTTTAACATATTCTTTTGTAACGATTTTTAATCTGCCGAGATTTGGCGGAACTTGCAGGGCTTGCATTTTGGGCGAGTAATTATCGCTTAAACCGACCTCATATCTTGCCAGAAAACCGCTTACTTCGGAAGGACTTGCCGAGGTCGCAACTTCTTTGCAGTTTGTGCGGAAATCTTCCAGAATTTCATCGTTGAATGAGCCGACAATGACCGAATCGCTTCGTTTGAATTCACGAATCAGATCGCAGAGCGGTTTAACGGGCGAAGGTGTGTCGTGTTTCGGTTCGATGTTTATCTGAATGTCGGGAAAGTTTTCAAAGACCTCCCGCAGAGTCGGGATTTTTATTCCTTTACCGCGAAACGGGAAGGTTTTTCCGCCGTCATTCGTCCATCTGAATCCCGCATCGAGTGTTTGAATTTCCGCCGGAGTTTTATCTGCGACCAAACCTTTTCCGTCGGTAGTGCGGTCAACCGATTTGTCGTGAATGACAACCAATTCGCCGTCTTTGCCGGCGTGTATATCCAATTCGAGAACATCAACGCCCAGATCAAAAGATTTCTGAAATGCCGCCAGCGTATTTTCGGGAGCGATTCCTTTGCCGCCGCGATGGGCAATAACTAAAACTTTATTAATTTTTCGGTCAAACACTTTGTATTCTTCGGCAGGTTTGCCGTGTGATGATGCTAAATAAACATAAGACGCAGCCAGAATCGTAACGACAAGCAAAGCAAAATACAGAAACCATTTAAAAACCTTTCTCAGCACAGTTTTATAATAACTTTTGAAAGAATAATAAGCACTCTGAGAATTCTTGTTTGCTGCAAAATAAGCAAAAACTTACAAGATTGTAAAAACGAAAAGTAACCACAAATTGTAAAGCATTCTCCGATGAATCGGCACTAAAATCAAACATCTGCCCGACCACCGTGTGTGAACAATTATGCCGCAGATAAACCAAAGTCATCAACAATTTATGAAGCGGCAGAACTTCCCGCCTTCGTCCATCATTAGGAACAAACCGCCGTTTGCGTTCGGGATTATTCTCCAAACGCTGCCGCCGCTTCTGCTCTAAAACAGGCAAAACCTTGATAATAACAGCCGACAAGACTTCAGGAGTCAGCCCGAACAAGGACTTGATACGATTTTCAGGAATCTGATTTAAGTGATAAAGTTTCATCACTTATAAAAATTTATTTACGAGCGTCGGGAACGATTTTCAGCATAATTTTTTCGCCTTCACGCATTACAACTATTTCGTATTCTTCGCCCGCCTTCATTTCGCCGAGCATAGACATATAGTCGGAGATATTGCGGACTTCTTTGTCGGCGATTTTGATAATTTTATCGCCGCCTTTGATTCCGGCTTTGTCGGCGGCAGAATCATCACGCACACCATCCAAAACCAAACCCGTATTGTCGCTGTCCGCATAACTCGGAATCGTTCCTAAAGACACATTAAAACTCGTTCTGCCGCCCATTGTGCTTGAACTTTTTGCAACCGTATAAGTCGGACG
>JBGTKR010000171.1:0-1638 GCA_041744535.1 Pyrinomonadaceae bacterium | reverse complement strand
AAATTCTCCGGCTATTTTAGAAACTTGGTTTGCCGGAACGATGGCGGGAAATGCAATCGTTGACACGCTTTTCGGCGACGCGAATCCGGGCGGAAAACTGCCCGTTACGTTTCCGCGTTCCGTCGGACAAATCCCGATCTATTATAATCACAAAAACACGGGCAGACCGTTTTTAGCCGAGCAAAAATACACTTCAAAATATCTGGACATTTCCAACGAACCGCTTTATCCGTTTGGTTACGGCTTGAGCTACACGACTTTTAAGCTGAGCAATTTAAAACTCGATAAGTTGCAGATTAAAGCTACGGAAAGCGTTAAAGTTTCGATTGATGTTGAAAATACAGGCAAGGTAAAAGGCGATGAAGTCGTGCAATTATACATTCACGATGTCGCCGCAACGGTTACCCGACCTGTCAGAGAATTGCGTGGATTCGAGCGAATTACGTTAAAACCGAAGGAAAAACGGAGGGTTGAATTTACATTAACGCCGAAGGATTTGGAATTTTTAGGGCGTGATCTAAAACCCGTTATCGAAGCCGGAGAATTCCAGGTAATTGTCGGAACAAGCAGCGATAACGGTTTGCAGAGCGTTTTTGAAGTTCTGGATTTGAAAAATCCGGTTTCAAAAATCACCGACGAGGAAATCGAACCTGCACCGACATCTCCGCGTCCGACGGCGAATGTTTCGGTTGCAGACGATAAATTTCTCGAAGATATGTCGAAGCGTAGTTTTCAGTATTTTTGGGAAAATACCAATCCCAAAAACGGCTTGACGCTTGACCGCGTCGGCTCGGACGGGAAACAAAAACCAAAAAATCATCGCTCGTATAACATTGCCAGCACCGCCGCTTCCGGTTTTGCTTTGACAAGTTACTGCATTGCGGCAGATCGCGGTTGGGCTGCAAAAGCCGAGATAAAACAGAGAACACAAAACACACTCGAATATTTTGCCGACAAAGCCTTTCAAAAAAACGGCTGGTTTTATCATTGGCTGGATTATGAAACGGGTGAAAGGCGTTGGAAAAGCGAGGTTTCTTCGATTGATACGGCACTGCTGGTCAGCGGGGCTTTGACCGTCAGGCAGTGTTTTTCCGATGATAAGGAAATCGTCCGGTTGGCTGATAAAATTGCGGACAGAGTTGATTATAAATGGATGCAGGGCGAAAATCAGTATATTCTGTCGCACGGCTGGAAACCCGAAGGCGGATTTCTTGAAGCAAATTGGGACAATTACAGCGAACAGATGATTTTGTATCTTTTGGCAATCGGTTCAAAAACGCATCCGATCTCTAAAAACGCTTGGTTTGCCTGGGAGCGAACTTGGGAGGAATACGCGGGATACAGATATTTAAGTGCCGTTTCGCCGCTTTTTATACATCAATATTCGCACGCTTGGGTTGATTTTCGGGGCAGACGCGAACATCGTCCGCCGTTTGTAGATTATTTTGAAAACTCCGTCAAAGCAACGATGGCACAGCAGCAGTTTACCGCCGACATTTTGAGCAAGGACTTTCCGAAATACTCAAAAACAATGTGGGGACTATCGGCTTCGGATTCACAAAAAGGTTATATCGCTTGGGGCGTTCCGCCGCGTGATGAACGCATAGACGGTTCGGTTGTGCCGTATGCCGTCGCCGG
>JBGTKR010000170.1:0-2122 GCA_041744535.1 Pyrinomonadaceae bacterium | reverse complement strand
GTGAAAAAGTGAAAAGGTGAAAAAGTTTTATGCGAAATTTTAGCATTGCTTTTTCACTTTTTCACTTTTAACCTTTTTCACTTTTATCTTATGGAAGATACAATCGTCGCATTATCAACTCCCCTCGGACGCAGCGGAATCGGAGTTTTGCGTTTGAGCGGAGAGGATTCGCTCGAAATTACGCGAATACTTATTAATGACAAAAATTTTAATCCGAAACCGCGTTATGCAAATCTCAGAAAGATTTTCGATCTTGAAACGAACGAGATAATTGACGAAGCCTTAATCACTTATTTTCAATCTCCGCAGACATTTACGGGTGAAGACGTGATCGAAATAAGCTGCCACGGCTCGCCCGTCGTGCTTCGGCAAATTCTGGACATTTGTCTTAAATTGGACGCACGGCTTGCCGAACCCGGCGAATTTACCCTGCGTGCTTTGGCAAACGGGCAGATGGACTTATCCCAAGCCGAAGCCGTCCGCGATTTGATTGATGCAAATAGTATTGCAATGACGCGACAGGCGATCCGCCAACTTCGCGGCGAATTTTCCCATCAACTCCAACCGCTCAAAGACAAACTGCTGTCGGTTATCGTCGTGCTTGAATCCGCACTCGAATTTGTCGAGGATGATCTGCCCGATTTTCAGATTCAAAATATAAAGGAAAATCTCTTAAAAATCGGCAAAGAACTCGAAAAATTAACCGAAACATTCCAAGCCGGAAAACTCTTGAGAGAAGGGTTAAAGGTTGCGTTAGTCGGGCGACCGAATGTCGGTAAATCAAGTTTGTTCAACGCTTTGCTTGGTCAGGACAGAGCAATTGTTACGGAAATCGCCGGAACGACCCGCGACCAGTTGCACGAAAGTTTTACGATCAACAATATTCCGATAAACTTAATAGATACGGCGGGTTTGCGTGAAACGATTGACACCGTCGAAAGCATCGGTGTCGAGCGTTCAAAACGTGCGATGGCGGATGCCGACTTGATTATTTTAATGCTGGACAGTTCGGAAAATTTAACTTCCGAAGACAGAGAAATCTTAACCGAATCCGCCGATTTAAACCGCATTATCGTATCTAATAAAATTGACATAAACTCTGCCGACGAAATTAAATCTCAACTACAAAATAATAAATTCCCGGTAATTGAAATCTCGGCAAAAACGGGCGAAGGTTTAGCCGAGCTACAAAATGCGATCATCGAACCTTTTTCTCCGCAAGACATTGATAATACAGGCTTTCTGATTTCCGATGCACGCCACAACGATTTACTTCTCCGCTCAAAATCAGAGATCGAAAACTCTATTTCTTTACTCGATGAAAAAATGAGCGAAGAAATTATCTTAATCGGCTTGCACAACGCCATTCGCTATCTGGGCGAAATCACAGGCGAAACAACAACCGAAGATATGCTCACGGAAATTTTCTCGACCTTCTGTATCGGAAAGTAACTCATAATAACTAATAAAAACTAAATAAATATCATTAATAAGAATTAGCCTGTTTTTACAGGCTCTTTCTGTTTTTATTTTAATTATTAGTCATTGTTTGTTTGTTTTAGTTTGCTTAATTCTGTATCTGTGCTGTATCTTGTAGATACATTTTTGAGTTTAAGATACACGGTTGGCGAAATTATGTGCATACAGGCACACAAAAGCACACAGACGCACTTTGAAGCACTTAAAAGTATGAGTTCAAATATTAAAATTACGAGAATCTGTCAATTTTGCGGTGAGAGTTTCACGGCTCGGACAACCGTAACAAAATATTGTTCGCATTGTTGTTCCTCAAAAGCATATAAACAAAGGGAACGCGAAAAAAATGTTGAAAAAAGTGTTTCCGAAACTGTAAAGCAGATTTCTAATGAGATTGTGGAATTACAAACAAAAGATTTTTTGAGTATAAAGGAAACTGCCGAATTATTGAACGTAAGCCGTCGGGTTATTAGTTATGCGGTTAATTCGGAAAAACTTAAAGCCGTGCGATTTGGAAGGCGTGTAATTATTCGCCGGAAAGATATTGACCAACTGTTTTCATAAAATTATGAGCAAAGTATTTTTACGTGAAAAGAAATTATCAAAAGGCAGACGCTCGCTTTACCTTGATTTTTATCCGCCGATC
>JBGTKR010000169.1:0-4638 GCA_041744535.1 Pyrinomonadaceae bacterium | reverse complement strand
TTTTCCTCAAGCCGCGATTTTTCACTTAAAAGAGTGCTGACCTCGTGTCGTAGGGAAGTCATTTCCTTTTCGAGTTTGTCCTTTTCCTCACGCATCTTCTTGGCGAACTCAATCGTTAAATAAATTTTGTCTTCGAGATGCGAAAATTTTTCCATTCCAGCCAATCCGTTCATTGTTTTCTCCACGATTCTGATGGGGCAAAACTTTAATTTGAATTGATTATGTTTATTTTTTGTAAAAACTTCAAGTAAAATGTGAAGAAAACCGATATTTGAGAAAGATTGGATGAATTAAAACTTTAGTTTACGATAAAAAGTCTGCAAGTTGGTGATTTCTTTATACAATACCTTCGCCAAAATTTTTGAGGTAAAATTTTGGCTACTATATGTTGTGGTAGCTATGTTCACCAAACACAATATACAGCCTGATTTTACTGGTTTTTAGGCAAATTTTGAATTTGGCGAAGGTATTGTTTATATAAAGTTTTAATCAAAAAATTTATAGCCTACTCAACTGTGTAGTTAAGTTGTAATTCTTTTACTATTAAAATAAAAGCAACTAGACATTCTGTTTAGGGAAAAGCTGATGTCAATGTCTTGAAGTAATTGGTTAAGCCATTTATAGAAAGTAAGTTTTATCTTTTTGGAGGTTGTTATGGGTTTTATTCCATTCCTGCGTGCACAAGTTGCCAAGCGGTTACCTACTCCTGTAAATTTCAGGGAACGAATAGTTCTTGAACTTGACAGTTTCCCGGAATACATTACTGGCGTGACACCTCAACAACGTCAGAAGATAGATGAATTAGCGTTACAAATAGTTAGGAGCAACAGCACCAACGATCCGATCTTTGATTTTCGAGTAGAAGGACATGCCGACATAGCCAGACGCATCGCTGATCCTAGAGAGCGAAAATTGTTTGAGAATGATATTAGTATTGAAAGGGCTGAGAATGGTTTTACTCTTTTGGTCGAAGCGTTAAAGCGGAGAGGCGGCAGCGGCTTTGCCCAAAGAATCGCCAAAGGGTCAAAAGCATTTGGTATGGGAACGCAGCGATTGAAAGTGCCGAATGCCACAACAGAAGCACAATTTCGTCAAAATCGTCGTGTTGTTTTCATAATACGGGAAGTTACATTTATTCCGCCGCCGCCTGAGCCAAAACCGCCTGCACGCTCTGTTATTGAAGAACGTTTTTCGGTTCGCCTGATAAGGTCAGCAGTTTTGTCCGTAAGCCCTGCTACGGGAGTAGAATCAACTTCAGTAAATGCTATCTTAGAAATAAATGATTTAATAGAAAAAAAGCGTGCTCGATTTCAGGTTTTTGCAACTGGTGGCGGATTCAGTTTAGGTCCGACTAAAGTTGGAGGCTCGCTTAACTTTAATGAAGGTCCAGAGGTTAAATTCAAAATCTTCCGCTTGCTTGGAGGAACCGCACCGATAATAAATCTGAAAAGTTTTGAGGGAGCAGTAACCATATTTATGGATCCAGGAGTTACTACCCATGAGGGATCAGAAGGTGGCACTCTCTCTTTCTCCTTTGATGCTTTGGAAGCCAACGGAGTAAATACACAACCGCAAGTAATCAGAGTTTCTGGAGGTAAGACCAGCTTAAGCACGCCGGGAATTAGCGGCAGCTCAGTTTTGCCGCTTGGAGGAATGAAAATGCAAGGATCGCCTGTGGACTTTTAATCCAAACCAATTAAAACACTCGTTCAAGATTGCTCTGTGTAATTTCCTAAAGCATCGGCAATATTACAATTGTGACTATTAAGAGGTGTGGAGTTTCTTAATAAAGTTTTTCCTTTAAGGCTTTAGCAACAGCTTCGGTTTTTGAATGAACTTGCAATTTTACGTAAATATTTTTCAGATGAAATGAAACGGTATGAAATGAGATTCCCATTTCGCGGGCGGCGGTTTTTTTGTGGTGTCCTTCGATGAGCAGTTTTAGAAGCACGGTTTCCTGTGGTGTGAAATGATAATCGGCGTGTTCGGGCGGACGAAATTGGCGAAAGAGTTTGACGACGCGGGCGGCAATTGTCGGCGACATCGGTGAGCCGCCTTCGGATGCTTCCCGCAGAGCTTCGAGCAGACGCGAGGGCGGCGTGTTTTTCAGTAAATAACCGTTTGCTCCGTTGCAGAGAGCATTAAAAATATTATCATCATTATCGTAAATCGTCAGAGCGATAATCGGTATTTCGTGGAAAATTTGCCGAAGTTTTTCAATGCCTTCAATGCCGGACATTCCGGGCAAACCGAGATCGGTGAGAATAATGTCGGGTTCGTCCCGCTTGATCTTTGCGAGTGCGGTTTCCATCATTCCGTAAGCAGCGACGCATTTAAAACCCGCCGTGCCGTTGATTATTGCGGCAAGCCCTTCGCGGACTTCACGCAAATCCTCGATCAATACGATTCGCAGCAATGACGGGGAAGTTTGAGAACTAATATTTGTTGACGGATTCATTATTTTTTAATCTACTGCAAAAAAACTCCTCTGTCGCCTGTATATTTGTGTAGGGTTGCAGCAAGCATATCTTTAGATTGTAATGCTTTTTCGGCTAAATTCGGGTTGTATTTGACAGAGGCAATTCAAATTTTACGTTTGTCCCGACATTTTCCCGCGAAGTTATCTCTATTTTGCCGCCGAGAACAGCAGCACGCCGGTTTAAACTTCGTAAACCGTTACCGCTGTTTTGCATATTGGATTCAAAACCCTTGCCGTTGTCGCTGATCTGCAAAAACAGTCTTGAATTATTGGAACGAAAATCAATTTCAACCTTTGAACATTCGGAATGTTTTAACGCATTGTTGACGGCTTCTTTAAATATCAGCAAAATATCCCGCCGCCTACCGACGCTTAATTTCAAATCCGCCGCGGCTGAATTAAAAACCAAATCAATTTCACTGTAAGAAAAAACTTCTTCGGCGTGCTGCCTCATTCTTCTCGTCAAATCCAAAAGACTGTCGTGTTCGGGACTGATCGCCCAAACAATGTCATTCATCGAGGCAACCGATTCGCGTGCGATGTCGGCGATTGATGATAAAAGATTATCGCTGCCGTTTTCCGTATTTTGTTTGGCGACCTCGCTCATCAGCGAAATCCGCGTCAGATTCGCACCGATGTCGTCGTGCAGATCGGTGGCGATGCGTGTGCGGACTCGTTCCAGTTCCAAGAGCCGTTTCAGGCGATTGCGATAAACGAGATAAATCAATAAAACAGCAAACAAGATCACTAAAGCGATAAACCACCAACGCTGCCAAATCGGAGGCAAAATGCGGAATTCAAAAACGGCAGGCTTTACACTCGTTATTCCGTGATTGTCCATCGCCCGGACCGAAAAACGATATTCGCCAGCCGCCAGCCGTGCAAATGTTACGACACGCTCTTTTGTCGGTTTGCTCCAATCGGAATCAATACCCGACAAATTATATTGATAAAACACATTGTCCTGATTTTGAAAATTCGGTGCGACAAACTCCACTGTCAGATTGTTGCTCGCAGATGAAAGATCAAGCGGTTTTATAGAATCCGTGCCGGTTTCGGGCAGGGTTAAATTTTCTCCGGCAATCTGCACGCGGCTTATATAGATCGGCAGAGTGCTTTTCGGTATCTTTTCCTGACGCGGATCAAAGCGGGATAATCCGCCTTCCGTTCCAATCCAGATAAAACCCCGTTTGTCTTTTAAAACGCTGTAAATCATATTGCCCGCCAAACCGTCTTTGGTTGTAAAATGCGTCCAATGATTTTTGTTCGGGTCAAATCGGTCAAGTCCGCGGTCGGTTGCAAAATAGATTCTGCCCGTATCGTCTTCGGTAATAGATCGGACGGCGTTGCTCGAAAGTTGGTCCTGCTCGAAAGAATAATTTGTAAACGAGGGATTTTCGGCAAAAGGTTCTTTTGTTACGGAAACGCCTTTAAAACGCAAGCCGATCCAAAGCCATCCGCGGCTGTCCGTAAAAAAAGAACGCGGATTTGCTTCGGGCAAACCTTCGGAAGCCTTGACAGCCGAATATTTACCGTTGTGCAGTCTGCCCAATTTTTCTACTGCTCCCAACCACAAACCGTCCTTTCCGTCGCCGGTTATCAAGGGAATTACCGAAAAATTCGTGTTTGTCTGGAAACTCCCGGATAAAGGTTTATCTTTCGCATTCGTGTCTGCACGATAAATCTTTCCATCAGGTTTTGCCAGCCACAAAATTCCGTGTTCATCTTCATAGACCGACAAATAATAATCTTCCAAACCTTTCGGAAAAAAGTTGGAAATATCAATATCATTTCCGCTGCGTAAATTCAGAAGGGGTTTAGCGACTTTTAATATGAAATTTTTTGTATTTTGAATCCAAATACCGTTATACCGGCTTAAAATAATTCCTTTTTCAACGGATAAGAATTTCTCCGGTTGTTTATGCAGAACAACTTTTCCATTTTGTATCTCGGCGATCTTATCCGCCTGCGTAACCCAAATTTTTCCTTGATCGTCTTCAAAAACTTCACTCGCCGCATTCGATAAACCTTCACTCCTCGTATAACTGACAATCGCCTGATTGATGAGTTGACACACTCCGCCGCCTTCCGTTCCGATCCATAAATTATCGTCCCTGTCTTTTGTTATAACACGCACATTATCGGCATTCAGACCGTTT
>JBGTKR010000168.1:0-14724 GCA_041744535.1 Pyrinomonadaceae bacterium | reverse complement strand
GTTTTTGCTGGTTACGGCTTTAACCATTTTAATTTCAAGTGTTTGGGTTGAAAACGAAAATGTTCCCGCCGGTGAATATCACGCTTTGCTTTTGTTTGCGACGGTCGGAATGATGTTTATGGCTTCGGGAAATGATCTGGTGATAATTTTTCTCGGACTCGAAACGCTTTCGATTGCGACCTATGTAATGGCGGGAATGCGTAAAACCGATCTGAAATCAAACGAATCGGCGATGAAATATTTTATTCTCGGTTCTTACGCTTCGGGATTTTTGCTTTACGGAATGGCACTTATTTACGGTGCGACGGGTGCGACGAATATCACCGAAATCGCCGTAAAGGTCGGCGATGCAAACTTCCCTGCTTTACTGCTGGTCGGCGGTGCGATGTTGATCGTCGGGTTCGGTTTTAAGATCGCATCCGTTCCGTTTCACGTCTGGACACCGGATGTTTATGAAGGAGCCCCGACACCGATCACGGCATTTATGGCGGCGGGACCGAAAGCCGCAGGTTTTGCTTCATTTTTAAGGGTTTTTGTCATCGGATTTCCATTAATTGCAGGAATTCAGGCTTCCGAACTTTTGCACGATACATGGATCACGGTTCTGACGATTATGGCGATTCTGACAATGACCGTCGGAAATATCGCCGCCATCGTGCAAAATAACGTCAAACGGATGCTCGCCTATTCTTCGATTGCCCACGCCGGATACGCACTTGTCGGATTTATCGGAGCAGGCGTTGCCAAAACGGTTCTCGGACGCGATGAAGCAATCGCCGCCGTTGCGTTTTATATGCTGACCTATGCGGTTACAAATCTCGGAGCATTTGCCGTCGTCGCTCTGCTTTCACAAAGAAATGACCGCCGCACGGAGTTTGAAGATTACAACGGGATCGGCTTTAAATCGCCGGTTCTAGCCTTCACGCTTTCGCTGTTTATGCTTTCGCTTTTAGGCTTGCCGCTGACTGCCGGATTTATCGGAAAGGTTTTGGTTTTCCGCCCCGCACTCGAAGCCGGAAGCGTTTTGCTGACGGTTATGGTCGTCATCGCCGTTATCAATACGGCAATTTCCGCATATTATTATCTGCGTCTGATCGTCGTAATGTTTTTCAAAGACAGAGCAAGCGATTGGGTCGCACCGAAAATCCCGACGGCAATCGGCATTGTTTTATTGATAACGGTTCTGGGCGTATTTTATTTCGGAATATTCGGCAACAGCACGATCAAATCCTTTGTAAATACACAAACTCCGGTCAGTGCAAAATTAAAATGAAATTAATCAGCAGTAATTTTTTAAAGGAGGGCAAATCAGGTTTTGCTCTCCTTTTGTTTTTGGCGTTGACGGGATTTGCCCAATTAACCGATGATTTCAACGCACCCTGGACAAAACCGGAAACTCCTATAATTATTGATGCTTATTACAATAATTCGATTGATTGGGATGAAATGCAAAAGGACAAACGAGTTGTCGGAATTCTTCACAAAGCGACTGAAGGGATTGATTTTGTTGATCCTGAATATCAAACCAGAAAAAATATCGCTAAACAAAAAGGTTATAAATGGGGTTCGTATCATCTGTTAAGAAAAGGAAATACGATTGAGCAGGCAGAATTTTATTTAGAAACGGTCGGCAGAAACAACATAGACGAAATTACGGCTCTCGATGTCGAATGCACGGAAAATTCCAGTTGCAATGTGCCGAAATACAGGGTTTCCGCCGATGAAATTAAAATTTTTCTTAAATATGTCAAAAAGAAAACGGGAAGCTACCCGATATTTTATGCTAATCAAACGGTTGTCAAAGATTTATCGGAAAATTATCCGAATGACGAAATCCTTTCTAAAATTCCACTCTGGTATGCACGTTTTAAAAGTAATGTTACGGATTTTCCCGGCGGCATTTGGAAAACATACACATTCTGGCAATTTTCAAGCGAAATAAACTGTCAACCTCAAAAGCAGTGTTTATACAGAGTTCCCGGAACTTTAAGCGATATGGACATCAATGTTTACAATGGAACGATCAATGAATTAAAGAAAAACTGGGCAAATATCGGCAAATAAAAACCAGCCCGGCAAAGTAATTTATGATTGCAATTTTACGGCTGTTCAACGCATCTTATGATATTGTTGATATTGAAAGATTATGTCTGTTGTCGAGGAAATAAAAAAAGAACTGAAAGAGGTGTGGATTCCGCAGATTTACGAAGCAAAAATCCGTTCACAGAGAACCCGCTCGCATCAATTGGATGTTCCACGCAAAGAAAACCGTGCAATCATACAGCACACGCTTCTCGGTGTGGAATTAAAAGTCGGCAATAAGCGTTTTCAGTGTCCCGATCTTTCAACCGCCCGGTATTTACAGATTTTTGCACGGCTCGGCTGTCAGGAAATTGCCGTTCCGTATGATATTACAAAAATCTCCAATCTCGCCGACGAACTCGAATCCTCGTGGCATAAAATGCTCCTGCTCATAGATATAAAAACACAAAAAACCACTCCCGCCGCACGCGGTAGAATCAAGGCGGGTTTGATCCGTGAGATCAGAAATGAACTCGATAAGATCGGAGCGGGCGAACTGATGCCGGAATTCAAAAAAAGCACCAAACAACGCAAAACCTGAATATTCAATCCAATAAAAACAAACCGATGTTAAATTTAACTTTCGGTAAGTTTACAAATACATTAAATTTTAAGATAATTTTCAAATATGCTGGACTCTGCATCTAATAAACCAAAACTGCAAACGGTTAGTTTACCCTTCCCATATCACAAGCAAAATTTTTGCCGTTATGAGCCGATTGAAAAACAAATCGAACATATACGGGTTCTGGTGATGAACAACCTTTTGCGGTATGAAACGGATCTGTCCGAACTCGCCGTTAAAGAATGGGGCGTTGAAGCAGATAAAAAGCTGCGGCTCGAGCGAAAGCTGACGCAGATGGCTTGCGACAATATCGCCAGCAATGTCAAACGGCTGGTCAAGCAACCGAAAACTTTAACCGTTCATTTATCGGAAGTCGGCGAAGCCGCCGAAAGTTTTCGTCCCGACGCGATAGTGATGAGCGGAACATTGACTGATTTTGATTATTATAATCCCGAATATCTGGAAAGTTTTCAAAAATTTATCACAAAGACAAAAATTCCGGTTTTGGGAATCTGCGGGGCTCATCAGTTGATCGGCGTTTCCTTCGGAAGCGAATTGCGGACGCTCGATAACCAACGGCAGGAAGAGATACGCACCGGTAGAATGGTCGAATTTCAGTATCGTTTTGTTAAAATTATTGATACCGGCGATCCGATATTTGAAGGAATTTCCGACACCGACAGCGGAATCTGGCAGGATTACACTTTAAAGGATAATATCCTGCGTGTCTGGCAAAATCACGGTCTGCAAGTTGACGGTATTCCCGAAGGATTCAAGCATCTTGCAAAATCCTATCTATGCAATAATCAGATGATGGTAAAACATTCAAACGGACAAATGATCTATTCGGTGCAGTTTCATCTGGAAAAATCCTTTGAAGACTGGTCAAAAAATCCGACCCGATGGGAACATCCGAATGAATCCCGCGACGGGCGTGTTTTGTTTGAAAATTTCCTGAAACTCGCTCTCAAACATTCTAATAAGTGAGAGATAATAGGTGATAGGTGAAAAGTGAGAGGTGAGAGGTAAAATCCAAGATAATAGTTTTCGCAATTTTTTATACCTTTAATTATACCTCTCACTTATCTAAAAGCATTCTTCGGGAACATTTTCCAACGTATTTTTAATCAACATATCCACAACGGCATTAAAATCTTCGCCGCTTTCCTCATAAACTTTCAGCTGCAGATCGGCGGAAGTGCCGCGTTCCATTATCGTATAAATATGTTCGATCTCCTTTCTCGAATCCAGTTCATCAACAACATCATCAACAAATTCAAGCAGTTCGTGAATTAAATCTTTAACCGGAACTTCTTTTTGTTTTCCGAGATCGAGCAATTTTCCGTGAAGACCGTAACGAATCGCACGCCATTTATTTTCCTGTATAAGCCGGCGGTGATAGAGCCGAAACCCTAGATTTTGTTCGATCAATTTTGAAAGTTTAGCGACGATTGCCTGAAAAAGTGCGGCAATCGCAATCGTATCGTCAACCTTTGTCGGAATATCGCAGACGCGGAATTCGAGTGTCGGAAAAAACGGATGCGGACGAATATCCCAATAGATTTTTTTCGCGTTATCAATGCAGTTCATTTTGACGAGCAGATCAACATAGCTTTGATACTGCTGATAGGATTCAAAATGTTCGGGAATATCGGTGCGTGGAAATTTTTTGAAAACTTCGGAGCGGTAGGATTTCAAACCCGTATTAAAACCGAGCCAAAAAGGTGATGAGGTCGTCAATGCAAGAACGTGCGGGACAAAATATCTTGCCGCGTTCATAATGTCAATTTGCCTGTTTTTATCGGCGATTCCGACGTGAACGTGAACGCCGAAGATCAGCAGACTGCGGGCGACCATCTGCAATTCGTCAACCAGCAATTTATAACGGTCATCATCAAAAATCTCCTGCTCCGACCATTTTGAAAAAGGATGCGTCGAGGCGGCGACGATCTCCATTCCACGCTTGCGGGCGAGCGAAGAAATTATGCACCGAAGTTTGGAAATATCCTCTCGGGCTTCCTGTATATTGGCACAAACGCCCGTGCCGACCTCGATCATTGATTGGATCATTTCCGGCTTGACCTTCTCGCCGAGCATTAATTTGCCTTCTTCCAAAATTTCCGAAACGTGAGATTTCAACTCGCGTGTTTTCGGGTCAACTATCTGAAATTCCTCTTCGATTCCCAAAGTAAATTGGTCAAACATATATTGTTTTTTCTCCCTGATATTTTATCAACGCTTATTCGATTTCCAATTCTTTTTTAAGCTGCGATTCATTTTTTTCCGACAGGTTCTTAAAGCGTATTCCGACACCCTGCCCCGGATCAATATATGTAATGACACCTTCAACATTAAATTCCTCTCCGCCAAGACTCATATTGAGAGCGACTTCTTCACCGTTCTCAAACTCCGCATTGGTCGTCATATAAAGTCCGCCGATGCCTATATCTCTCGTGTTGGCAATTCCGGTGGCATCACCGTCCTTGAATTTCACGTCAACTATTAATTTTTTACGGTCTGAATGCCGCCTTTCCTGCGGTGAAAGTGCTTCGTTCGGTTCGTTTGGTAACATTTATTTTCCTCAGTTTTTTTAAGATTAAAATGCTTTTAATACTGCTTTAGCTTTATATTGTAATCTATTTTTAAAGATTTGAAAGTTATTTTATAAAATTTGCGAAAACATTGATATTTACAATTTTTCCGGTTTGCATTTTTTTTTCTCTCAAGTTACCATAAATCACAACAAAATAAGCCTTTTACATAGTTTGTTTGTCCCTCAAAATTTATCATCGGAAAAGGCTGTTTTTATTTTAAATACGACTAATTATTTATGGGTTTTGCAACAACTGCCATCCACGCCGGAAATGAACCTGATACCGCAACAGGTTCGGTCAGCGTGCCGATTTATCAAACTTCGACATATAAACAGGATGCTCTCGGCGAACATAAAGGCTTTGAATATGCCCGGACGCAAAACCCGACCAGATCGGCACTTGAGCGAAATATTGCGGCTTTGGAAGGTGCGGAATTCGGGTTTGCCTTTGCTTCGGGAATGTCCGCCACCGATGCCTGTTTAAAGCTCGTCAAAGCCGGCGATCACGTAATCCTCGGCGATAATACTTACGGCGGAACTTTTCGCCTTTTTGATAAAGTTCTGGCAAATTACGGCATCGAATTCGATCTGGTTGATACGACCGAAATTGATAATGTCGAACAGGCTTTCAAACCCAATACAAAAATGGTTTTTGTCGAAACTCCGACAAATCCCGTGATGAGCGTAACCGATTTACAGGCGGTTTCCGACCTTTCACACGCCCACGGGGCAAAAGTCGTTTGCGACAATACATTTATGTCGCCGTATTTACAGCGTCCGATTGAACACGGAGTTGACATCGTTATTCATTCAACGACAAAATATTTGAACGGACATTCCGACAGCATCGGCGGATTTGTTGCGGTCAAAGATGAAAAGGACGCGGAATGGATTCAGTTCATCCAAAATTCGGTCGGAGCGATTCTTTCACCGTTTGATTCTTTTTTGGTTTTACGCGGCACGAAAACGCTCGCCGTCCGTATGGAAAAACATAATGAAAACGGACTGGCGGTAGCAAATTTCCTTGCCGAACATCCGAAAGTTCAAAAGGTAAATTACCCCGGTTTGGCTTCTCATCCGCAGCACGAATTGGCAAAACGCCAGCAGGACGGATTCGGCGGGATGATTTCTTTTGAAACAGGTTCATTTAAAAACGCAAAAAAAGTTTTGGAAACCGTCAAACTTTGCACATTAGCAGAAAGTTTGGGCGGAGTTGAAAGTTTGATCTCGCATCCGGCGACTATGACACACGCTTCCGTTCCGTCTGAAAAACGTGAAAAGCTGGGAATTACCGATGGTTTAGTCCGCGTTTCGGTTGGAATTGAAGATACTGAAGATATTATATTTGATCTAGACCAAGCACTTAGTTAGTGGAGAGTGGTGAGTGGTGAGTGGTGAGTTTTATTAAAAATTTAACTCTCCGTTTTCTACTCTCTACTCTCTACTCAAAAATTTTATGTTGATTGTTGAAACACATGCCACATCTCATGTCGGACGAGTCCGCAAGGGCAATGAGGATAATTATCTTTTGCTCCATATTTCGGATTTACAGAAATGGACGAGTTCGCAGGATGCGAGCGAATTTAAAATTGAATCCCAAAAATTTGAAATTGACGACCACGGCGTTGTTTTAGCGGTTTCCGATGGAATGGGCGGAGCTTTAGCCGGAGAAGTAGCCAGCCAGATGGCGGTTGAAACTGTCTGCTCGACAATTTTGGATGAAGACCCGGAAAAAACCGTTTCGCCTGATAATTTCGGTGAAACTTTGGTTGGAAAATTATACGACGCAACCGTTTATGCCAACCATTTAATTCATCAGAAAGGACGCTTGGAGGATCAGCATAAAGGAATGGGTGCAACATTTACGGGAGTCGGGATCACCCCCGAAGCCGTAGATTTAGTGCAGGTCGGCGACAGCCGTGTTTATCTGATCCGCAATGCTAAAATCTATCAAATTACAAAAGATCAATCATTAGTTCAGCAACTGATTGATGCCGGTCAGATACAACCCGAAGAAGCCGAAACCCACGCCTTAAAAAATGTCATTCTGCAAGCCTTAGGAGCACAAAATGAAATCTATCCGGTGGCGGCACGTTTGATACCGCAGCGGGACGATATTTTGCTGATTTGCAGCGACGGACTTTCAAACAAAGTGAACGGTCCCGAAATGCAAAGTATTATCTTTGAAAATATTGATAATTTAAGTATGGCGGCGGCACAACTTGTGAAAGAAGCAAATGAGCGGGGCGGAGAAGACAATATAACACTGATATTAGCCAAATTGACCGGAAGCACTTTACCTGAACCCACCGACGAAGAAATTCGTCTGGAAACGATCACACAGGAAAACATACACGATACGGCAGAACAGGATACGGCAGACCTGATGGAAGATTAAAAATTTAAAGTTCAAGATTCAGGATTTTCTTGAATTTTGAACTTTAAATCTTGAATTTTTAATATTTTTCATTACGCCAGTCGGGTAACTCTTTATTTGCCTTGCGGATATAGATCGAAGAGCCTTCAACCTTGACGACCTCTACCTTTTCGCCTTCCTCAAAACTCGTATATTCATCAATCGGAAAAGCATTCCAATCGCTTCCGTAAACATTAACTATCGCTTGTTTCAAAGCACCTTTACTGGATTTTTTTACAGTTCCGACCTGTCCCGGTAAAGTGTCAATTCCCGTTTTAATTTCTTCATCATCGGTAAACTTGAAAACATTATCAAAAATCGTCCGCGACATAACGGTTAATAAGGTCGAGATAACCGCAAAGACCAGAAACTGTCCGAACACACCGATTCCTAAAAAAGACACTAACGCCGCCGCAATCGCCCCGATGCCAAACCACAACAGCACAAATCCGAGCGTAAACAACTCGGCAATGATAAAAAAAACTCCAAATATGATCCACAACAACCAGGCGTATTGTTCCATTTATCTCCTTAAAAAAAACTTTTCATTGATAGTATCGCAAGTATTTTAAGATTTGTCATTTATTATCTTTAGAGAACAGATTTCCCTGTTTGCACATCCAAAACAACTCGTGCTAATTTATTCAAAGTAAGTTGCTGGGGTGGCGGAATTGGTAGACGCACAGGACTTAATTTAATTTGAGCATCTGGAGCGAAATCTCCTGTATGAATGAAGTCAAATTCGGTGAAATCTGTAAAATGACAATACCGGACTAAGCCTAAAATATATTTTTTAGGAAAGCGTAGAGACTTGACGGCTTCTGCCTGACTGCTAATATTTTTAGTAAAAGGTAAAGATAAAGTCCAGACCACAAACTGCAAAATTTTGCAGGCGATTAAAGTCGTAGTTGGTAAGAAAATCCTGTGTCCCTTGTGGACGTGCGGGTTCGACCCCCGCCCTCAGCACTATTACTGTTTTTGAATTTATTCGATTTTTAAAAAAAGCCTTGAATTATCAGGGCTTTTTTTATTTCCGTAATAAGGCAAAATAATGCTTATCCATCGTTCTACCTGTGCTGTAAGTTTTAGAAAAAAACATTCCCGCTTGAACAGGTTTTTGTGGTATATTTTTAAGAATTATACAGCTTTGAAAATGAAACTTTTTAGTTTCAAGAAAATCAAAACAGGTGATGAAATTTTAAGATGAAAAACTACAATCACCGAAAAGCGATAAAGATATTCCAATCGGCAATAGAACTTACCCCTGCAATGAAAGCCGATTTATTGAATAAGGAATGCGGTGAGGATGTCGAATTACGCCGCGAAGTCGAGATGCTTCTCGAAGCAAACGACAAGAAAGACTTAAACGGTAAAAAAACCGGCAACGGAAATTACGGCTCACAATACCATAATGCCACAACTCTTTTATCCAACCCCGCCGCACGGAAAAGCTATTCAAATGAACCGACAGCAGAAATCAACATCAGCGAACAAAAGGAAAAACGGTTTGGTCAATACCAAATCTCCTGCAAGTTGGGTGAAGGCGGAATGGGACAGGTTTTTCTTGCTTTTGATACTCACTTAGACCGCAAAGTAGCTCTTAAAATACTTCCGCCGCAACTTACTTATCATAAGGAATACCTGCAACGCTTTAAGCAGGAAGCCCGTGCTGCTTCTGCTCTGAATCATCCGTATATTCTAACTATTTTTGAATTCGGACAAAATAACGAAGGCGTTCATTACATAGTTTCGGAATTTGTCGAAGGACGCACACTCAATAAGTTTTGCAATGAAGAAACCACGACTCTTTTGGATAAAATCAGTGTTTTTATCAGAATCGCCTCCGCCCTTTCCGCCGCTCACGAAGCCGGAATCATACACCGCGACATTAAACCCGATAATATTATTGTCAGACCGGACGGCTATATAAAAATTCTGGATTTCGGACTGGCAAAACTGATCGAAGGATTCAAGGATTTTGAAGCCAATGTAGAAGCGGAAACCCGTCAGATGATTAAGACAAACCCCGGAATGGTTATGGGAACAGCCGGATATATGTCGCCCGAACAGGCAAAAGGCAGAGAGGTTGATGCCCGCACTGATATTTTCAGTTTCGGTGTGCTTTTTTATGAAATGATTTCGGGACATCTGCCGTTCAAGGGGGATTCGGCGATGGAGATGATCGCGGCAATTCTGCATCACGAACCTCAGCCGCTCGACGATATAAATGTTCCGCCGGAATTAAAAAGAATTATCGAAAAATCTCTCAGGAAAAATCGTGATGAGCGTTACTCATCAATCAAAGACTTACTTCGTGAACTCAAAAACATACGGCGTGAGTTGGATTTTCAAAATAAACTCGACAGCGATTCTCTAAACGAAACGGAGTTGGTCGAAACTGATATATATAAATCGAGGACGACCAATAAAACCCAGATAAATAATATCAGCAAAGTAAATTCCTTTACACAGATTACAAGTTCGGATAAAAAACGGGCGGGCGTTTCTTTTTTTCCGTATGTAATTGTTATTTTGATAGCTGTATCCGCAGGACTTCTGGTTTTATATTACGGTTTCGGAAGTTTACAGCCGACTGACGGAAAACAAGCCATTGTGCCGGGTTCGCTGAAAAGTGTTGAAGTAACGAACTGGGTAAATTCGGCGGGTGAAATGTCCACCTCCGCTGTATTTTCAAATGACGGAAAATTTATCGCATTCGATTCGACCAAAAACGGTCCGACGGGAATCTGGGTAAAGCAGACAAACAGCGGTGATGCCATACAGGTTACGAAGGATGAATTTTATAACCGCTATCCCGCTTGGTCTCCGAATAGCGAAGAAATTGTCTATTACTCGAGCCGTGTAGATAAACGCGGTCTGTGGCGTGTATCTTTAACGGGCGGACAACAGAAACTTATCACCGATAAAATTGATGCCGAATCCAAACCGCGTTTCTGGTCAAAAAGCGGAAAAATTTATTTTCAGGGAAGCAAAAACCTTTTTACCGCCGATGCTGAAACGGGCGAAGTTACACAAATAACCGATTTTAAATCAAATACTTTTCCGGTCAGAGTTATCCGGGTTTCTCCCGATGAAACTCAAATCGCATTTCTTACTTTTGAAAAAAGAAGCTGGAAAATCAACATCAGACCGCTGCAAGCCGGAGATGAAACTGCAAAAATAATAATTGATTCGGACAAACCGATTGAAAATTTCGTTTGGCATCCCGATGGAAAAAGTATTTTATACAGTCAAAAAGAGGAAGATTTTTACCGGATTTTTTCGACTAATTTGCAGAGAGGCGAACCCGTCCGGCTTTCATTTAATGAAGGCGATTGTTTGATTAACGACATTTCAACTGATGGAACGAAAATTCTTTACAATTCGGCAAATGAAACTTCAGACCTTTGGCGGGTTGATTTGGCTTCGGCAAAAGAAACTCTGACCGCTTCACAAATTGATGCCGAACTTTGGGCGGATGTTGCAAATGATAATAAATCAATCGTTTATCAATCCATCAAAAATTTACGCGGCGGTAGTAATTTATTAAATGGTTCGATTATTTCGCAGCCGATCTCCGTTGCTGATGAAACGAACAATCCTCCGCTCGAATTGATCGAAGACGGGTTTTTCCCGCATTGGTCGCCGGACGGTAAAACGATTGCATTTCTCAAACTAAAAGATTTGCAATTTGAACTGTGGAAGGTTGCAAACACGGGAAATGAACCGAAACTAATTACTGACAAAAACATACAGGGCGTTGAATATACCCTTTCCCCGTATCTGAGAAATCAAAAAAATCATTTTAGTTGGTCGCCGGACGGTTCATCATTAGCCGTTCCCGCAACAACAAATAAAGCTTCCAATATTTGGCTGTTTCCCGCCGATAATTCCGGCAGTGAGCGTCAAATTTCTGCAAATAGTGAGAAAAAACGATCTATGCTTTCTCCTGTTTGGACAAAAGACGGCAGGAAACTGGCATATACTTCACGTTTTATAGAGCCTTCCGGTGAAGATAAAAGTGTATATGCTTTATGGTATTTTGATTTTGATAAAAATTCCGAGCGTAAAGTATTTGAATCAAAAGAAAATTTAAGACTTCTCGGGTGGTCGGGAGATGAACTGATCTTCGCCGTTAAGACTTTTGATAAAAATTTCACCCCGACACCGCCTGAAGTTCCTGTTCGGGCTGTTTCGATCACAACCGGACAAGAGCGAAACCTCTTAACTCTAAAAAACGCATATTTTAATAACATACATTTATCGCCTGACGGAAATTTGATCGCTTACTCATCACGAACGGATGATTCGGATAATATTTGGTTTTCATCGCTGCATAGCGACAATACGAAAAAACTTACAGCCAATAATGATCCGCGTCTTTATTTTTCAAGTCTTGTCTTCTCACCCGACGGCAAAACGATTTTCTTTGGAAAGCAAACCAGATTTACTCTGCTTTCTATGTTCACAAACACAAAAATTTCGGAGAATAATCAATGAAAAATCAAACTGCTAGGATACTTATTATAACAACGATGATGGGATTTTTATTATTTCTGAGCGGTTGTCCGGCGGACACTACTCAAAACAATCAAGCTAATAAAAATGCCACGCCCGTCAATGCGGAAAAAACGCCCGGAGAAGATTTAGAATCCGAAAAATGCACGAATGTTAGTGATCAGGATATACAAGATGTAATAGACAAAAAATTGATTGAATCTTTGAAAAAACAATTCAAAGATGGAAATATTGAATTTGAATTTACAGGCAGCACTCCGGCGGATTATAAATTAATCTTTAAAGGTTCAATTAAAGGCGGAAGTGAAAACCTGATTGACCTGTTTACAAAGTTTAACAAATTCAGGGGGAAAAGCTGTGTAACATTCGTATCATTCGTTGGTAAGGATGCTGTCGGCGATTTTGAATGGAACCCCGGCTCGAATTCCAAGGCAATTGAAGATAAAGCTGACTGCAAAACCAACATTGACAGTAAAATAACTAAAAGTTTGGTAAAGGGTCAATTAGATAAAAACCTTTCTTTTTATTATGATATGCAATCAAGAGTTTTAACCTTCTACGGTTATGTAGGTGATCCTGAGAGTAAGGATTATTTTTCCAAACTGCTTAAAGAGCTTAAAACTTATATGAATAACGGATGTATCAGCAAAATAGTATTTTCCAAAGCAAAATCTAAGGAAAAAGATAGTGAGGTTAGGTCATTGGGATTTGAATGGGGTTTGTGTGAATATCCATTGTGTGATTCCGCCGGCGGTTGTGCTCCGTGTAACCGCAAGGATTCGTCAGAAGAAACGAAAAATAAAACTGAATCTGGAAGTGTTGCAGATATAGAGAAAACCAACTCTAAATGATCTTCACTCAAAACTTGAGTCAGCCTGAGCAACAACGGATGAAATTAATTTTATCATCCGTTTTTTTTTTATTAACTCACGTTACGCAAAAATGATCTATTTATTTCGCTGATCCTTTTTTTGAAAATGTGAAAATCAAAATAAGTTTTTATGTCGGAACGCGGACGACCCGTCTGCCTGTTTGCTGAGCGAAGCGAATTGCAAACACCTCGCAGTTTATCGGTTCTTTTGATTAATATTTCTTTGCTGCAAATAATCGTAATAAAATCACAAGTTTGCAGATGCACGGCTTTGCCGTTTGACTTTGCTTCGCTAGTCAAACGGGCAGACGGGTCGTCCGCGTTCCGGCGGTTACACAAAGCCAGTTGATGAGTTCAATTTTCAAACGATATTACTAAGCCGTGAACTAAAAAATTTGCGTAACGTGAGTAAGTAATTTGCATAAATTATTCCATATCGTTTATGTCATATACGAAATTGTTTCTAAATAAAATTCTTACTTTTCCAAAATTACTTTGAAAATTCCCGTAAACAAGCGATAATAATGTATCTTTTCATTTTTTATTTTACTGGCACGCACATTGCATTTAATATTCGCAGATGGTTAAACATCTTGCGGAGATGGAGGTCTTAGATGATTCTATATAAAAGATTGACCGTAATCTTTGCATTAAGTTTTATACTGCTCTTTGTAAATTCCGTTTCAATTTTCGGTCAGGATGAAGATTCGATTTCGAGTGTTTATGATCTTGAGCCGGGAACGAAGATCAAAGTCCGTATGGCAAATGAGATAAACTCCAAATCCTTCGGAGTCAACGACACTTTTTCGGTCAGAGTTGCCGAACCTCTGGAAGTTCGCAATGTTATTGTGCTTCCGGCGGAATTAATTGTCGAAGGACGCATCACGGAAGTCAAACGGGCTTCTCTGGCGGGAAAAGACGGAGATTTAGAGGTTGTTTTTGAAACGCTTCGACTTGAAGACGGAACAAAACTGGACATTGAAGCCGTTTTGGTAAATGAACTAAAAGTTGAAACTTCAAACACGCCGACAATTCTGGCAGTCATCGGCGGAACGGCAATCGGAGCATTGATCGGTGCGGTTTCGGGAAGTGATAACGGAGCATTGATCGGTGCAGGTTTGGGAGCGGGAGCAGGAACTGGAACGGCATTATTGAGAAAAGGTAAGGACGTTCGCATCAAAACGGACGAAACTTTTGAGATAAAACTCGCGAAAAAAATAACTTTACCGGCACGCGATTTTTGAACAATTTATTTTAAGTTTGGTCGTTGGCGAGAAACCAATTCGACCTTTAAGAAAAGTCCGATATGAAGGGGAGAGCATATCGGACTTTTTCTTATTTTAAATAAAGATACAAACTTAAATATTCTCATAATAATAAGGAAATACTGTATCTATAAAGTTTCGGATTTTAGTAAAGTTTAATTATTGGTTGGACATTCAGGGCAGATGCCACTATCACACCCACAACCGTTACCGCCACCAGAACTTGAACTACAATTGCTTTTACATAGTTTCGTTTCCCAATTTGCAAAGCTAATCTTACATTTGCCAAATTTTTTCTCACAACATCCTGTATTCTCACAACATCCTGTATAAGGAAGACTAGGACAATCAGTACAAGCTGTATCATGTTGACAAAGAGTGTTGGTGGATTCTACACCAAAAGTGCAATTTACT